>NZ_JBHXSC010000047.1:0-58199 GCF_042716505.1 Streptomyces sp. NPDC058674 | reverse complement strand
CCCCCGGGGTGTCCGGTGCCCCCGCGGGAGCGACCGGCATCACACCGCGTGCCCGGTGACCTCGACCGTACGGGGCGGTAACTTCGCTTGCGGTCCCGCAACGACGCACCCCTTGGAGTCCCGATGCCCGAAGCCGTCATCGTCTCGACCGCCCGCTCGCCCATCGGACGCGCCTTCAAGGGCTCCCTCAAGGACGTCCGTCCGGACGACCTGACGGCCACGGTCATCCAGGCCGCCCTCGCCAAGGTCCCCGGTCTGGACCCGCGCGAGATCGACGACCTGATGCTCGGCTGCGGCCTCCCCGGCGGCGAGCAGGGCCACAACCTGGGCCGCATCGTCGCCGTGCAGATGGGCATGGACCACCTGCCCGGCTGCACGATCACCCGGTACTGCTCCTCCTCCCTCCAGACCTCCCGCATGGCCCTGCACGCCATCAAGGCGGGCGAGGGCGACGTCTTCATCTCCGCGGGCGTCGAGATGGTGTCCCGGTCCGTGAAGGGCTCCTCGGACGGCCTGCCGGACACGCACAACCCGCTCTTCGCCGACGCGGAGGCCCGTACCGCCGCCGTCGCGCAGAGCGAGGGCGCGACCTGGCACGACCCGCGCGAGGACGGCCTGATCCCCGACGCGTACATCGCGATGGGCCAGACCGCCGAGAACCTGGCCCGCGTGAAGGGCGTGACCCGCCAGGACATGGACGAGTTCGGCGTCCGCTCGCAGAACCTCGCCGAGGCAGCGATCAAGAACGGTTTCTGGGAGCGGGAGATCACCCCCGTCACCACCCCCGACGGCACGGTCGTCTCCACCGACGACGGCCCCCGGGCCGGCGTCACGCTGGAGGGCGTCCAGGGCCTCAAGCCGGTCTTCCGCCCCGACGGCATGATCACGGCCGCCAACTGCTGCCCGCTCAACGACGGCGCCGCCGCGCTGGTCATCATGAGCGACACCAAGGCGCGGGACCTCGGGCTGACGCCGCTGGCCCGGATCGTCTCCACCGGCGTCACCGGCCTCTCCCCCGAGATCATGGGGCTGGGCCCGGTCGAGGCGTCCAGGCAGGCACTGAAGCGGGCCGGTCTGACCGTCGGCGACATCGACCTGTTCGAGATCAACGAGGCCTTCGCGGCGCAGGTCATCCCGTCGTACCGGGACCTGGAGATCCCGCTGGACAGGCTGAACGTCAACGGCGGGGCCATCGCCGTCGGTCACCCGTTCGGGATGACCGGCGCGCGGATCACCGGCACCTTGATCAACAGCCTGCAGTTCCACGACAAGCAGTTCGGCCTGGAGACGATGTGCGTCGGCGGCGGCCAGGGCATGGCCATGGTCATCGAGCGGCTGAGCTGAGCCGGAGCGGAGGGTAGGGGTCGCCCGAGGTACGAGGGCGGCACCTGCCCGCAGCGCAGGCGAAGCGCAGCGCGACCAGGGACGCGAGCGGCTGAGCTGAGCCGGAGCGGAGGGTAGGGGTCGCCCGAGGAACGAGGGCGGCACCTGCCCGCAGCGCAGGCGAAGCGCAGCGTGACCCTGCCATCGGCCCAGCGTCACCGGCCGGTCGGGCGGCGCGGCCGGGCCGGGGGTTCGCCCGTACGGCGGAGCCCTGTTGCCGCAAGGGATTCGGCCGGTTCCCGCGCGGTGTGCCCGGCGCCGGATCCAACCCTGTCGCGGCCGACCTGTGACCGAATCTCCCCCAGGATGTGACCTTTGTCCTGGGGGAGTGGCATATATGCAGGTCAGATGGTGTGCCCGAGGAGGGTCCGGGACGAAAGCCCTGTCCAATTCGTGACGTAATGCACTGCACGCCATTCCCAGGTCAGGACACTCTGATGTAGGAAGTCGGGGGATCGAATCAATCGGGAGTTAGTCAGTGAGCGCCATGTCTCTTGCCCTGCTGCTGACCACGGCCGCTGCCACGGCCGTGGGCGCTGCTGCGCTGCACGCCGTCCACGGTCTGCGCAAGCAGGTCACGGCCCTGCGCGGTGAGCTCGCGGTGCCGGCCCACCCCCGTGGTGTGACCGTGCCGCACGCCCGCGGCGCCGTCGAGTCCCCCGCCGCGGAGATACGAGCCGCCGTGGCCGAGGCCCTCGCCGAGGAGCGCGAGCGCGAGCTCGCCGAGGCGCGCGCCTTCTGGGCCGCGCAGGAGGCCCGCGACGCCGCGGACGCCCCCTCGCTGCTGGGCGGCCTCCCCGGGCTCGGCGAGGACAGCCCGGTCTTCCTGCCCCGGCAGTCCGACATGGTGGGTCTGGAGTCCGCTCTCGGCGACGACGCGCTCGAGGAGTACCCCGCGTACCCGGTGTACCCGGAGGACTCGGCCGAGCTGGCCGCCGCCCGCCGGCGCCACCCCTCGCACCCCGACTTCGTACCGGTCCAGGCCTCGCACCCCGGCGCCGACCACGAGCGCACCGTCAGCCGCCTGGAGGAGCTCGCGGAGGCCCGTACGGCCCTCGCGGACGTCCGGCCGGGGCCCCTGGGCACGCTCGACGTGTACGTCTTCACCGACGGCACCACGCTGTGCATGACCCCGGGCCACCGGGAGACCGCGGAGCGCCTCGCCGAGGCCCTGCGCTCGGGCACCGCGCCGGTCCTGCTGGGCGGCTCGGGCATCTCCGGGGCCTACGCCCTGACCTTCTCCTGCGGTGACTCCGAGGACCCCGACAACAACGTCTACATCCTCGCGGACCGCGTCATCGCATCGCTCTGACCTCCGCCTGCTCCACCAGCCGCACGGCCTCGTCCAGCACCTCGGACGGGGCCGTCGCGCCGTCCCCGGCGCCCGCGCCGAGCCGCAGGGCCTCGGCGAGGTCCAGCCCGGCCACGGCCACCTGGTCCCCCACGGTGAAGATCCCCGCGTCCGGCATCTCCCGTACCTCGGCGGCCCCCTCCAGGCGCTGCGCCCGTACGGAGAGCTCGCGGGCCAGCTCCAGTGCGACGGCGGCGGCCCCCTGCTGGAGGCGGCTCTGCGGCACGGTCCGCAGCCGGTCGGCGAAACGTTCCACGGCGGCGTTCAGGGGTGAGGTATCGAGCACGCGGCCGACCTTACGCGCGCGCCGTGCACCATTGCCAACGGCCGCACTCTCCGGCACGGTGGCGTGACGGGAACAGCACGGCGATACCTCCGGAGGCGCCCATGTCCGTAGAGTTCTCCGAACAGACCCACCGCAACATGATCGACAGAATCCCCCAGACCACCGGTCGTGATCTCTCCGACTGGCTCCGCACCGTCGACGAGGGTCCCTCCCTCGTCCGGTTCGAGGAGAAGGTCAGCTGGCTCCTCGGCGCGCACGAGCTGTCGTACGGCCAGGCCAAGGCGATCATCCACGAGTACGACCTGCGCAGAGCCGCACGCCGGTTCGGCTGAGCTCCTGCATCCGCCCCGGTCCCCCTCCCCCAGGAACGCGGGAAGGCCCCGCGAGCAGTGCTCGCGGGGCCTTCCCCGGTGCCGTGCGGCCCGGAGGCCGCCGGTCCTGCTAGTCGTCGCCCGAGAGGATCGAGAAGAGACGGAGCATCTCCAGGTAGATCCACACCAGGGTCATGGTGAGGCCGAAGGCCGCCAGCCACGCCTCCTCGCGCGGGGCGCCGTACGCCACGCCGTCCTCGACCTGCTTGAAGTCCAGGGCGAGGAAGCAGGCGCCGAGGATGACGCCGATGACGCCGAACAGGATGCCGAGGCCGCCGCTGCGGAAGCCGAGGCCGTCACCGCCGCCGAAGATGGCGAACAGGGAGTTCGCGACCATCAGCAGGACGAAGCCCATGGCCGCGGCCATCACGAAGCCGGTGAAGCGCCGGTTGACCCGGATCCAGCCCATCTTGTAGGCGAGGAGCACGGCGGCGAAGACGCACATCGTGCCCATGACGGCCTGGATGACCACGCCGGCGCCGAGGTAGGTGCTGACCGCCGCGCTGATCACGCCGAGGAAGACGCCCTCGAAGGCCGCGTAGGCCACGATGACCGCCGGGGAGGCCTTCTGCTTGAACGACTGGACCATGGCCAGGACGAACGCGACCAGGGCCGCGCCGATCGCGATGCCGTAGGACGTGCCGAGGTTCGCCGGGTCGACGGGCAGCAGGACCCAGGCGAGCGTCGCCGTCAGGATGACCGTGCCGAGCGTGATGGCCGTACGGCTCACCACGTCGTCGATGGTCATCACATTCGTGCGCGCCGGCGCCTGGGGCATGCCCGTGGCGGGGTCGGTCGCATACGGGTTGGTCGCGTACGGGTTGGTCGCCGTCCCGGCCTGCTGGTGCTGCGCGTCAAAACCCGCGTAGCCACCGGTGTCGCGGCTGAACCCCCGTCGCGAGAAGACCGGGTTACTGCTCCTCATCTCACTCCTCCGTGGCCACCGAGCGCGGCCTTGACTCAAGAGTAATGCGCTCGCAAAGAAAGCACCCTACTGCTGGAGGAGGATCTTAGGAGACGGCAGCGTGAAGCGCAGGGGATATCGAGGCGGGAATATCGCGGCGGGGCCGCGCGGGAGCGGGCGGGGCCTCGCGGGAGCTGCGGAGTGCCCGGAGCCGGACTTGAACCGGCACGGCCCGAGGGCCAGCGAGGTTTAAGCTCGCCGTGTCTGCATTCCACCATCCGGGCAAGGCGCAGCGGCCCCGTGACAAAAACCTTGAACGCTGTGCCGAGCCTATCCGGAAGACGATCGACGCCGACGGGCCGTCTGGGCGATGTTGTCTGATTTTATTGGCGCTTGAGTGGCCGTCAGACGTGAGAACGCACGGTGGGCACCTTTCGGGAGGCCCTCACCCCGCATGCGGGAATGACGGGATTTCGACGGCATCCGCCACCCCCGTCCGCCACCCCTGCGCCACCCCCGGCCACCCCGGTGGCGGAGCGGGCCCGGCCCCTCGTATCCGTCCTGGGGGGAGGGCCCCTGTCATACCAGAGGAGGAGGTCGGGGCCCGCGCGGTCAGACTCCAGTGGGCCTGGGAACGGGCACCTCGGCTGATCCGGAGCGGGTCGGGGCCGGTGAGGATGGGAAGGTCCCGCCGATCCGTAGACCGCAGCCGGTCCGCAGCCCCAGGAGTCGCACCCGTGACCACCACGAACTACGCCCCGCACACCACCCAGGCCGTGGCCGCCCGCGCCACCGGCCTCTCCAAGGTGTACGGCCAGGGCGAGACCCAGGTGGTCGCCCTGGACAACGTCTCCGTCGACTTCGCGCAGGGCCAGTTCACCGCGATCATGGGCCCCTCCGGGTCGGGCAAGTCCACGCTGATGCACTGCGTCGCCGGACTGGACACCTTCTCCGCCGGCTCCGTCCGCATCGGCGAGACCGAGCTGGGCTCCCTCAAGGACAAGCAGCTCACGCAGTTGCGCCGGGACAAGATCGGCTTCATCTTCCAGGCCTTCAACCTGCTGCCGACCCTGACGGCCCTGGAGAACATCACGCTTCCCATGGACATCGCCGGCCGCAAGCCCGACCGGCAGTGGCTGGACGACGTGATCTCCATGGTCGGCCTCTCCGACCGCCTGGGCCACCGCCCCACCGAGCTCTCCGGCGGACAGCAGCAGCGCGTGGCCGTCGCCCGCGCCCTGGCCTCCCGCCCCGAGATCATCTTCGGTGACGAGCCCACCGGGAACCTCGACTCCCGGTCCGGCGCCGAGGTCCTCGGCTTCCTGCGCAACTCGGTGCGCGAGCTGGGCCAGACCGTCGTGATGGTCACCCACGACCCGGTGGCCGCCTCCTACGCCGACCACGTCATCTTCCTCGCCGACGGCCGCATCGTCGACCAGATGCTCAGCCCCACCGCCGACGGCGTACTGGACCGCATGAAGGCCTTCGACGCCAAGGGCCGCACCAGCTGAGGCAGTCGACCCTCCCGCCCGGCCTCCGCTGACCGCAACCGAACCCCTGGACCTTCCCTCATGTTCCGTACCGCCCTGCGCAACGTCCTCGCGCACAAGGCCCGGCTGTTGATGACGGTGCTCGCCGTCACCCTCGGCGTCGCCTTCGTCTCCGGCACCCTCGTCTTCACCGACACCCTCAAGAAGTCCCTCTCCGGCCAGTCCGCCAAGAGCTACGACGGCGTCGCCGTCTCCGTCACCTCCTACGGCCAGGGCCGCGACGACGAAGGCCGTCCCGAGGGCGAGCCGGGCATCAGCCGGCAGACCCTCGACAAGGTCAAGGCACTGGGCGGCGTCGACTCCGTCTCCGGCCGCGTGCAGGGCTTCGCGGGCGTGGGCGACGAGAGCGGCAAGCTGATCGGCTCCGGCTGGTCCAACAAGGGCTCCAACTACGCCCCCGTCAAGGACGGCAAGGACCCGCGCTACGCCTTCACCTCCGGCACCGGTCCGGCCGCGCCCGGCGAGATCGCCCTGGACAAGGCCACCGCGGTCGCCGGCCGCTACGAGGTCGGCGACAAGGTCCGCGTCGCCACCAACGGGCCCGTCAAGGAGTACTCGCTCTCCGGCGTCTTCACCACCGAGGACGGCGCCGTGAGCGCCGGCGGCAGCCTGGTGCTCTTCGACACCGCGGTCGCCCAGGAGCTCTACCTCAAGCCCGGCTTCTTCGAGGAGCTGTCGGTGTCCGCCAAGCCGGGCACCTCCGCCGACAAGCTGCTCGCCGAGATCAAGCCGCTGCTCGACGGCGAGCGCACCAAGGCGCAGACCGGCGCCGCGCTCGCCCAGGAGCAGGCCAAGGGCATCGAGCGGGAACTGGGCGGCATGAGCACCATGCTGCTCGCCTTCGCCGGCATCGCGCTCTTCGTCGGCGTCTTCCTCATCTACAACACCTTCACGATGCTGGTCACCCAGCGCACCCGGGAACTGGCCCTGCTGCGCGCCGTCGGCGCCAACCGCGGCCAGGTCATGCGCTCGGTCCTCGCCGAGGCACTGGTCGTCGGCGCCCTGTCCGCCGCCATCGGGCTGGTCAGCGGCATCGGCCTGGCCGTCGGGATGCGCTCCGCGATCGGCTCCTTCGGCGCCAAGCTGCCGGGCGGCGACCTGGTGATCGCACCGGGCACCGTCGTCGCGGCCCTGGTCATCGGCGTCCTGGTCACCACCCTGGCCGCCATGCTGCCCGCCTGGCGCACCGGCCGGATCGCCCCGGTCGCCGCCATGGGCAGCGCCCACCTGCCGGCCAGCGCGAAGTCCCTGGTCCTGCGCAACGTCCTGGGCTCCGTCATCAGCGTGCTCGGCATCGGCGTGGTCCTGCTCGGCGTGTCCATGGGCGGCGACGGACGCATGGTCATCGGCGCCGGCGCGTTCTTCATGCTCATCGGCATGATCGTGCTGCTGCCGCTGCTCTCCAGGCCGGTCATCGCGGCCGTCCGCCCCGTGCTGCAGAAGCTCTTCGGCGTCCCCGGCAAGCTGGCCGCGCAGAACGCGGTGCGCAACCCGCGCCGCACCGCCGTCACCGCCGCCTCCCTCGCCATCGGCCTGACCCTGGTCACCACCCTGTCGGTGCTCGGCATCACCATGGGCAAGGCCGTGGACCGGATGAGCACCGACAAGCTGAAGGCCGACTACAAGGTCTCCATGTCCGGCGGCATGGGCCTCCTGGACAAGTCGGTCTCCGAGACCCTGGCCGCGTCCCCCGGCATCAAGGACGTCTCCCCGCAGATCGCGGGCTTCCTGAAGATCGGTGACGAGTTCCGCTCCGCCTCGGGCGTCACCCCGGGCGCCATCGGCCGGCTGCTGAACATCGAGGTCGTCGGCGGTTCACTGGACAGCCTCGGCAGGGGCGAGGTGGCGGTCGCGGAGAAGACGGCGAAGGAGCAGGGGCTCGCGGTCGGCTCCACGCTCCAGGTCCAGTACGACGACGGCCAGAAGGGCCCGCTGAAGGTCGGCGCCGTCTACGAGGACATGGAGGGCCTGCTCTCCCCGTACGTCGTCGACGAGAAGATCCTGAACGCGCACTCCGAGGAGCCGTACATCCGCGAGGTCTACGTCAACGTCGACGGCGGCGCCTCGAAGGCCGCCCAGCAGACGGTGGTCGACGCCCTCGGCAAGAACCCGGCGATGACCGTGGCCACCCGGCAGGACATGCGGGACGAGATGGGCGGCATGATCAACACGGCGCTGAACATCATGTACGGCCTGCTCGGCATGGCGCTGATCATCTCGGTGCTCGGCGTGGTCAACACCCTGGCGATGTCCGTCTTCGAGCGGACCCAGGAGATCGGCATGCTGCGGGCGATCGGCCTCGACCGGAGCCGGGTCAAGAACATGATCCGCCTGGAGGCCGTGGTCATCTCGCTCTTCGGCGCGGTCCTCGGTGTCGTCATCGGCGTCTTCCTCGCCTGGGCGGTCGGCACCACGGTCGCCAAGTCCGTCCCCGACTACGCGCTGGTCCTGCCCTTCGACCGGATCGGCGTCTTCCTCCTGCTCGCCGGGGTGGTCGGCGTCCTGGCGGCCATGTGGCCCGCCCGCAGCGCCGCCCGGCTGAACATGCTGACGGCCATCAAGACCGAGTAGCCCGGCAGTTCGGGAACGCGGCACGCGCAAGGGCCCCGGGGCACACGCCCCGGGGCCCTTCCCGGTCGCCGCACAGGTTAAAGATCAAGCTAGTCCGTGCCGGCGCCCCAGGTGCGCAGCCGGAGCGGGAGGCGGGCGTCGCCGCCCGCGGCGTGCTTCACGGCGAGCACCTGGTTGACCCCGAGCCGGCCGTGCTCGAAGCCGAGCGCCGAGGCCGCCATGTACAGCAGCCAGACGCGGGCCCGCCCCGGCGAGGTCAGCCGGACCGCCTCGTCCCAGTGCTCCTCCAGCCGCGCCACCCAGGCCCGCAGGGTCAGCGCGTAGTGCTCGCGCAGGGCCTCCACGTCGCGGACCTCGAAGCCGGCCCGCTCCAGCTCGCCCACGGTGGTGCCGAGCGGGGACAACTCTCCGTCGGGGAAGACGTAGGCGTCGATGAACGCGTTGATCCGGTACGCCTCCTCGTCGGGCTCCGGCCGGCGGGCGATCTGGTGGTTCAGCAGCAGGCCGCCGGGCCGCAGCAGCGCGTGCAGGGTGCGGGCGTAGCCGCGGTAGCGGTCGGCGCCGACGTGCTCGGCCATCCCGATGGAGGAGACGGCGTCGTACGGGCCGTCAGCGACGTCCCGGTAGTCCTGGATCCGGATCTCGACCAGGTCGGCGAGCCCCTCGTCGGCGACCCGCTTGCGGGCGTACGCGGCCTGTTCCCGCGACAGGGTCACGCCGGTGACGCGGGCGCCGTACCCGCGGGCGGCGTGCAGCGCCAGGGAGCCCCAGCCGCAGCCGACGTCGAGGAGGCGGGCGCCGGGGCGCAGCGCGAGCTTGCGGCAGACCAGGTCGAGCTTTTCGTACTGGGCCTCCTCCAGGCTTCCGCCCGGACTCCAGTAGGCGCAGGAGTACACCATGGACGGGCCCAGGACCCGCGCGTAGAAGTCGTTGCCGACGTCGTAGTGGTGGTGGACGGCCTGCCGGTCGCGGTCCTTGGTGTGGCGGGGGCCGCCGCCGCGGCGGCGGGCCTCCTCGGGCGGTCGCGCCGGGGCCGGCCAGGGCCGGGCCAGGGTGGTCAGATCCCGTACGGCGGTCCGCGCCTGCGGATCGCGCAGCAGCGCGGCGCCGGCGGCGGCCCGCGCGAGCCGGCCGAGCGGCCGCGGGCGCGGCCCGGGCGGGTGGGGCGCACCGGTGGCGCGCGCCGGGCGCGGGGGCTCCGCGGGGTCGGACAGGGGCGCGCGCGGGCGCTCCCAGAGCAGGCCGCCGACCCGGGCCAGCAGTTCGAACAGGTCTCCCTCGACCGTCAGTTCGCCCGCCACCCAGGCTCGGGCGAGGCCCATCTCGCCGGGCTTCCAGAGCATCCGGCGCAGTGCCCGGCGGTCGTGGACGACGAGGATCGGGGTCCCGGGCGGGCCCGCCTCGCTGCCGTCCCAGGCGCGGATGCGCACCGGAAGCGGGGTGCCCAGCAGGGTCTCGGCAACAGCGGCCAGCCGCGGCGCGGCGTCGGTCATGGCGCACCTCCACAAAGGTCCGACCACACGATCTACCCATCCGGGGGCGCGGGTAAGCCGACAGGCACGCCGAAGGGGCCGTCCGCACCACGGATGGCGGACGGCCCCTTCGGGTCGCACAGGTCGTACGGGTCGTACAGGTCCTGCGGGGCGTACCGGTGGCGCTCAGGGCCCCGCCGGCGGACGCCGGGTCAGGACGCCTTGGCCTTCTGGGCCGGGGCCGCGGCGGCGACCGGAGCCGGTGCCGGCTTGGCGGCCTCGTAGAACTCCTCGCGCGGGGTCTCCAGCGCACCGAGGGAGACGACCTCGCGCTTGAGGAACATGCCGAGGGTCCAGTCGGCGAAGACGCGGATCTTGCGGTTCCAGGTCGGCATGGCCATGCCGTGGTAGCCACGGTGCATGTACCAGGCGAGCCGGCCCTTGAGCTTGATCTTCATCTTGCCCATGACGATCATCGCGACGCCCTTGTGGAGGCCGAGGCCCGCCACCGCACCCTTGTTGGCGTGCGAGTACTCGGCCTGCGGGAAGCCCCGCATGCCCGAGATGACGTTGTCGCCGAGGACCTTGGCCTGGCGCAGCGCGTGCTGGGCGTTCGGCGGGCACCAGGCGTTCTCGACGCCGGCCTTGCGGGAGGCCACGTCCGGCACCTGGGCGTTGTCGCCCGCGGTCCAGATGTAGTCCGTGCCCTTGACCTGGAGGGTCGGCTCGGCGTCGACGTGGCCGCGCGGTCCGAGCGGCAGGCCGAAGCGGGCCAGCGCCGGGTTCGGCTTCACGCCGGCGGTCCACACGATGGTGCTGGAGTCGACCTCGAGGCCGTTCTTCAGCACCACGTGGCCGTCCACGCAGGAGTCCATGGAGGTGTTGAGGTAGATCTCGATGCCGCGGGACTCGAGGTGCTCCTTGCCCCAGGTGCCGAGCTTGGGCCCGACCTCGGGAAGGATCTTGTCGGCCGCGTCGACCAGGATGAAGCGCATGTCCTCGCGCTTGATGCTGGAGTAGTACTTCGCGGCGTCGCGGGCCATGTCCTCGACCTCGCCTATGGTCTCCGCGCCGGCGAAGCCGCCGCCCACGAAGACGAAGGTGAGGGCCTTGCGGCGGACGTCCGCGTCCGTCGTGGACTCGGCCTTGTCGAGCTGCTCGAGGACGTGGTTGCGCAGGCCGATGCCCTCTTCGACGCCCTTCATGCCGATGCCCTGCTCGGCGAGGCCGGGGATCGGGAAGGTGCGGGAGACGGCGCCGAGCGCGATCACCAGGTAGTCGAAGGGCAGCTCGTACGCCTCGCCGACCAGCGGCGTGACGACGGCGACCTTGCGGTCCTGGTCGATGGTCGTGACCCGGCCGGTGAGGACCTCTGCCTTGGGCAGCACGCGTCGCAGCGGGACGACGACGTGCCGAGGCGAGATGCTGCCTGCGGCCACTTCGGGGAGGAAGGGCTGGTAGGTCATGTACGAGCGCGGGTCGACGACCGTGACGGTCGCCTCGCCGTAGCGCATCTTCTTCATGATGCGCTTGGCTGCGTACAGGCCTACGTACCCACCTCCTACAACGAGGATCCTGGGACGCTCCGTGGTGCTCATGGAACGAGTATCCAGCACCCCCAGGGGTGACGCTCGTGAGCCCCTTCACAAGGGGTGGGGAACCCTCTGCTACACTCCGCCGCCCACGTGACCCAGGTCATGCCGCGCGACGGGAACCAGTGCCCCGCGGGAATCGTTGTTCACCCGTCCTGAACTGGCCCGCAGGCCGTCAACCGGACTGGACCACCGGGCTTCGTCCGATGCTCCGAGGCGGAACCGGCCGGGTCCGCCATTCGTACGAACGAGCGGAGAAGGGGGCCCGCGAGGCCTCTGGAAGCCCCTCGGAGCACTCCAGTTGGACCATCGGGCACCTTTTCCTTGTGAAGAACTTCACGAACTTCGTGTGGATCACAGACCGAAAGACCCCCGAAAGCCTCCCCCGAACCCCCGCGGAGCCCCTGTCGGGTGGCGGACCGCGCCCCTGCGTCCGCCCTTTCCTCTGAAGTCGCCCGCGTACGCGAAGGATTCAAAGGTCGCGCCCCCCGCTCACCTGAGCACCCCGCGCGAGCGGTGGCGAGCGCCGCGAGGTCTGCCGCGGCGACTGACGACACAGGCGGTGTCCCGGTCGGCCGACCGGGACACCGCCTGCGCAGATCCGCCGCGTCAGGACCGCAGCTTGTCGGCCTCGGCCTCTTCCGCCGTCCTGATCGCGATCCCGTCGAGGATGTCGTGCTCCGAGACCACGACCTCCGCGGCCCCGGTGCGCTCCATGATCGCCAGGAGGACCAGTGCGCCCGCGCCGATCACGTCCACCCGGCCCGGGTGCATCACGGGGATCGCCGCGCGCTCGGCGTGCGTGGACGCCAGCATCCGCTCGCTGATCTCGCGGACCCGCTCGTAGGGGATCCGGGAGTGGTGGATCGCCGCCGAGTCGTACTCCGGCAGCCCGAGCGCGATCGCGGCGACCGTGGTCACCGAGCCGGCCAGGCCCACCAGGGTGCGCGCCTCGGCCAGCGGGACGGCCTCGGCGGCCAGGTCCAGCGCCGCCTCGATGTCGGCGCGCATCGCCGCCACCTGCTGCGGCGCGGGCGGGTCGGTGACCCGTCCGTCCGCCACCAGGTGGCGCTCGGTCATCCGGACGCATCCCACGTCCACGGAGCGCGCGGCCCGCACGCCGTCCCCGCCGACCACGAACTCGGTCGAGCCGCCGCCGATGTCCACGACCAGGTACGGCTTCACGAGGTCGTCGCGGCCGGCGAGCTCCTTGGTGGCGCCGGTGAAGGAGAACTCCGCCTCCTGGTCGCCCGTGATCACCTCGGGCTCGACGCCGAGGATGTCCAGGACCCCGCGCACGAAGTCCTCCCGGTTCTCGGCGTCCCGCGAGGCCGAGGTGGCCACGAAGCGCACCCGCTCCGCGCCGTGCTCCTCGATGACCGCCGCGTACTCGCGGCAGGCGGCGAAGGTGCGCTCCAGCGCCTCCGGGGCCAGCCGGCCCGTACGGTCCACGTCCTGACCGAGGCGGACGACGGTCATCCGCCGGTCCAGCTCGACCAGCTCGCCGGTGGCCGGGTGGTGGTCCGCGACGAGCAGGCGGATGGAGTTCGTACCGCAGTCGACGGCGGCGACCCGGGTCACGCCGGCTCCCCGGCCTGCTTCTCCCCGCACGGGACGACGCAGGCGCCCTTGGCCCACCACTCGGGAAGCATGGCGAGGGCCTCGTCGCCGAACGGGTTCACTCCCGGACCGGCGGCCAGGGAGTGCCCGACCAGCACGTGCAGGCACTTGACCCGGTCCGGCATGCCGCCGGCGCTCGGGAAGCCCTGGAGCACCTCGACGGCGTCGCGGCGGCGGATGTAGTCCTCGTGCGCGGCCTGGTAGGCGGCGGCGAGTTCCGGGTCCTCGGCGAGCCGGGCCTGCATCTCCTTCATCACGCCGTTGGCCTCCAGCGTGCCGATCGCGGAGGCCGCGCGCGGGCAGGTCAGGTAGTACAGCGTCGGGAAGGGCGTGCCGTCGGGGAGCCGCGGAGCGGTCTCCACCACGTCCGGCTGGCCGCAGGGGCAGCGGTGCGCGATGGCGCGCAGCCCGCGCGGCGGGCGGCCGAGCTGCTGCTCGAACGCCTCGATGTCCGCGTCGGTCGGCTCGGTCCGGTCGGTCTGGGGCGGGGGCGTCTGCATGCCTGGAGGAAGTCTCTTCGTTCGCGGTTCGATGACGGGTGGTGCTGGTGCCGGGCCGGTGCCGGGTGGTGCCGGCGCCGGTCAGTCGCCGGGGCGGTCGGCCTTGTCGACGCCGTCCCAGACGTTGGAGTACCAGGGCCGGTCGGAGCCGCCCTGGCCGGTCCGGGGCCGCTCGGGGCCCTGCGATCCGGGGTCGTGCATGATGTAGCCGATCTCGCCGGGGCGCAGGAAGTGCAGGTGCTTGCGCGCCTGCTGCTCGGCGTACGCGTCGTCCTGCCAGCGGGCCTTCTCGTCGCGGAGCCGCTCCAGGCGGGTCCGCGCGGAGGCGGCGGCCTTCTGCTGCTCCGCGATCTCCGAGCGCTGGGACACGTACTGGCGCATGGGATACGCGAGGGCCACGACCAGCGTACAGAGGACCAGCACGAGCAGCGCGGCCCGCCCGGTGAGCCGGCTGCGGCGGACCTGCCGGCGCGACTGCGAGCGGTAGACGTGCGCCGCGGTCCGTTCACCGAGCTGCTTGAGCCTGGTCGCGGTGGAGAAGGTGGAGAACCGATCCCGGTTCCCGGCCATTGATCCCGCCTCCCCTGTGTACGCACTACGCACTACGTCCCCGCACACGGTACGGGACCGAGTGCGGGGACGTACGGAGGCCAGCGCCGCAAGGCGCTGATTGGCCCTTAGCCCTTGAAGCGCGGGAAGGCGGAGCGGCCCGCGTACACGGCGGCGTCGTCGAGGATCTCCTCGATGCGCAGCAGCTGGTTGTACTTGGCGACGCGGTCCGAGCGGGCCGGGGCGCCGGTCTTGATCTGGCCGCAGTTCACGGCGACGGCGAGGTCGGCGATGGTGACGTCCTCGGTCTCGCCGGAGCGGTGCGACATCATGCACTTGAAGCCGTTGCGCTGGGCCATCTCGACGGCGTCCAGGGTCTCGGTCAGCGAGCCGATCTGGTTCACCTTCACGAGCAGGGCGTTCGCGGAGCCTTCCTCGATGCCGCGGGCCAGACGCTCCGGGTTGGTGACGAAGAGGTCGTCGCCGACGATCTGGACCTTGGAGCCCAGGCGGTCGGTGAGGGTCTTCCAGCCGGCCCAGTCGTCCTCGTACAGCGGGTCCTCGATGGAGACCATCGGGTACGCGGAGACGAGCTCCTCGTAGTACTCGGTCATCTCGGCGGCCGAGCGGGACTGGCCCTCGAACTCGTACTTGCCGTCCTTGTAGAACTCGGACGCGGCGACGTCGAGCGCGAGCGCGATGTCCTTGCCCGGGACGTAGCCGGCCTGCTTGATGGCCTCGACGATGAGGTCGAGCGCGGCGCGGTTGGACTCCAGGTTCGGCGCGAAGCCGCCCTCGTCACCGAGACCGGTGGACAGGCCCTTGGTGTGGAGGACCTTCTTGAGGGTGTGGTAGACCTCGGCACCCCAGCGCAGCGCCTCGGAGAAGGACTCCGCGCCGATGGGGGCGATCATGAACTCCTGGATGTCCACGTTGGAGTCGGCGTGCGACCCGCCGTTGAGGATGTTCATCATCGGGACGGGCAGCAGGTGCGCGTTCGGACCGCCGAGGTAGCGGAAGAGCGGCAGGTCCGAGGCCTCGGACGCGGCGTGCGCGACGGCGAGGGACACGCCGAGGATGGCGTTGGCGCCGAGCGAGCCCTTGTTGTCGGTGGCGTCCAGGTCGAACATGGCCTGGTCGATCAGCCGCTGCTCGGTGGCGTCGTAGCCGACGAGCTCCGGCCCGATCTGCTCGATGACGGCGAGGACGGCCTTCTCGACACCCTTGCCGAAGTAACGGTTGGGGTCGCCGTCACGGAGCTCGATGGCCTCGAATGCACCGGTGGAGGCGCCGGACGGAACAGCAGCACGGCCGGTGCTGCCATCGTCGAGGCCCACCTCGACCTCGACCGTGGGGTTGCCTCGGGAGTCCAGGATTTCCCGGGCTACGACGACGTCGATGGACGGCACGAGCATCTCCTTCTGGGATGTGACGCTGGATGTGCGGTGGCGTCAGGCCGTGGGATGGCCTTGCCGCCTAGAGCCTAACCGGCTCCGGGCACTCGGTCGGCCGACCGCCCGGGTGCTGGGACGAAAAAGGGTCCGAATACCCCGGATTCAGGACATAGAGCTCTCGGTCGACCGGGTCCTGCCAGCACAAACGCCACCGCCCGGCGCGTGGAGGGACGCGCCGGGCGGTGGACATCGTGCGTGTTGCGCCTGCTCCTACGGCCGTGGCCGCAGGGGTCAGGCCAGGTTCAGCTTCTGACCCGGGAAGATCAGGTCGGCGTCCGGGACGATCTCCTTGTTCAGCTGGAACAGCTTCTCCCAGCCGCCCTGGACGTTGTTGGCCTCGGCGATGGTGCCCAGCGTGTCGCCGGACTTGACCTCGTACGAGCCGTTGCCGGTCTTCGGGGCCTGGGCCTTCGGCTTGGCGACCGGGGCCTCGGCGCGCTCGGAGCGCGTGGTCGGAGCCTCGGCGCGCTTGGCCTCCGCCTTCGGAGCGACCTTCGGGGCCGCCTTCTGCGCGGCCTTCGGGGCTGCCTTGGGGGCTGCCTTCTGCTCGGTCTTCGGCTTGGCGGCCGGAGCCGGGGCGGCGGCGCCGGAGGCGTTGGACAGGCCCTTGCCGCAGTGCGGCCAGGCGCCCTTGCCCTGGCCCTTGAGGACCTTCTCGGCGATGGCTATCTGCTGCGCCTTGGTGGCCTGGTTGGCCTGGGCGGCGTAGGCCTTGCCGCCGAAGGCCGCCCACGTGGAGGACGTGAACTGCAGTCCGCCGTAGAAGCCGTTGCCCGTGTTGATGGACCAGTTGCCGCCGGCCTCGCACTGCGCGACCTTGTCCCACTCGGAGGCGGTGGCGGCGCTGGCGGAGCCGGCGGCCATCAGGGGGGCGGCGACGGCCACGCCGGCGACACCGGCGAGCGTGACGATGCGAACGGCCTTGGAACCGCGGCGGTGCTTGCCCTTGCCGGAAAGCAGCATGGAGTTTCTCCTCACCGACGCCTACGAGGTGAGCTGTCGGGTTCGGGCGAGTGAGTTGCCCGGCCGTGCGACCTAGCGCACGTCTTAACCCCTAGCCGGTGGCGTGACCGTCTCTCAACGGCCGCTCCCGGCGCCTACCTTGGTTCCCCCGCTCCTGCCTTCGGCGCTTGACGCGACGACTGTTCCCCCCGTCCGCCGGCAGGATTCGGCGATGCGGTCGAAGGAGCCCGCGGTGGCGGGCGATTCAGAAGGTAGACAGGTCCCTCCCCGATGTTCAACGAGCAACATCGGGGAGAAACGGCCCCTACTTGCGCCCCTCGCAGGGGTGTTTGCGCAGGTGAGGACGGGGTTTGCGGAAGCCCCTGGGCGGGACACGCCAGTTGACCGGAAGAGACACATGTCTCACTTGCGGAAAACGGACAATCAACGCCTTCTGGGTGCCCGAAGTGCCCCTATTCTGCGCTTAGATCCAGATTCTGGCCAGGCTTGATCAGATCCGCGTCCTTGCCGATGACCTGCTCGTTGGCCTCGTAGAGCGCGTTCCAGCCGCCCTTGAGTCCCTTGGCGTCCGCGATGGCGGTCAGGCTGTCGCCCGTTTTGACGGTGTACGTGGGGTCCGACGCGGCACCGGACGCGCCGGACGCCTCGGGGGCGGCCGGACCGCGGTGCTTGCCGCTGCCCTCGGGGACGGCGGGCACGGCCGCGGGGTTCACGGAGGCCCCCGGAGTGGTCTGGGCCGTGGGCCCGTTGGAGGGGCTCTGCGCGGACCCGCCCGAGGACGAGGGCGAGGGGCCGGGCGTCGTCGGATCAACCGGAGCGGTCGGCGCCGTCGGGTCCACGGGGGTTGTGGGGCTCACGGGCGCCGTCGGGTCCACGGGTGCCGTCGGGTCCACCGGAGCGGTCGGAACGGTCGGCGCGGTCGGGTCGGCCGGGGCCGTGGTCGGCTGGTCCGGGGCCGGCATGACGGGCAGACTGCCGGGGGGCGCCTGCGGGCCGTCGGGGAGGGTGAACGACGGGGTGCCGGACGGGGCGGGGACCGGCGTGGGCGCGCCGAAGTCCGTGGGACGCGCACCGGAGCGGTGGACGGGCACATCGGAGTCCGGACGGTTGGGAGTGCGGCTCACCGACCCGGCGGCGCCGGGCAGGCCCGGGTCCACCTGGGCCGCGGGGCCCTGCTGGGACAGGCCCGAGGACACGGCGCACAGCGGCCACGCCTGCGGCCCCTGGGAGGCGAGCACCCGCTCGCCGACGGCTATCTGCTGGGACCGGCTCGCGAGGTCGGGACGCTCGGCGAAGTCGAGTCCGCCCGCGTTGCGCCACTCCTCCTGGGTGAACTGCAGCCCGCCGTAGGCGCCGCTGCCGGAGTTGGCGCTCCAGCTGCCGCCGCTCTCGCATTCGGCGACCTGGTCCCAGGTGGAGGTGTCCGCGGCCGAGGCGTTGGCGGCGGCAAGCAGCGGCAGGGCCAGCGCGGAGCCAGTGACTCCGGCGGTGACTACCAGCGCGGGGACCTGGCGGGGGCGTCTGTGGCGGCCGTTCCCGGAACGCATGAGGGTGCACCTTTCGCATAACGGCGGGGTAACGGCAGAACCTAGCGGCCTTAGCACGCAGGTAACAAGTTCGGTCGAAAACTGACCCTCGGTCAGACCGTTTCCGATCGCTCCTCAGTTGTTTCGGGGTGTGAAGCGAACCGGAAGGGTGCGCAGGCCACGCATGATGAGTCCGCCGCGCCAGCGCAGGTCCGCTGCTGGAACGGCCAGTTCCAGATCCGGCAGACGCATCAGCAAAGTCGCGAGCGCCGTCTGCCCTTCGAGCCGGGCGAGCGGCGCACCGAGGCAGTAGTGGATCCCGTGTCCGTATCCCAGGTGCTGATTGTCACGTCGGCTCAGGTCCAGAGTGTCCGGTTCTGCGAACCTTGCGGGGTCCCGGTCGGCCGCGGCGAGGACCACCAGCACCGGATCGCCCGCCGCGACCTGCCGCCCGCCGAGGGTCAGCGGCTCCGTGGCGAACCGCCAGGTGGCCAGCTCGACGGGGCCGTCGTAGCGCAGCAGCTCCTCGACGCCGGTCTCCAGCAGGCCGCGCTCCCCGGCGGCCAGCGACCGCTGGAGACGCTCGCGCTGACCGGGGTTCGCGAAGAGCGAGTGGACGCCGTTGCCGATGAGGTTCACGGTGGTCTCGAAGCCGGCGAACAGCAGGATGAAGGCCATCGCGGTGGCCTCACCCTCCGTCAGGTGGTCGCCGTGGTCGCTCGCCCGGATCAGGTCGGAGATCAGGTCGTCGCCCAGATCATCCCTTTTGCGATGGATGAGCTCGCCGAGGTACGTCCGCATCTGCTTGACGGAGCGGGCGACGCCGCCCCGCGGGCCGCCGCCGTGCCGGATCATCATCCCGGCCCAGTCCCGGAAGTCGTCCTGGTCCTCGCGCGGTACGCCGAGCATCTCGCAGATGGCGTAGATGGGGAGCGGGAAGGCGAACTCGTGGATGAGGTCGGCCTCCCCCTTCTCCGCGAAGGCGTCGATGAGGTGGTCGGTCAGCTCCTGCACCCGCGGGGCGAACTCGGCGACCCTGCGCGGGGTGAACGCCTTCGACACCAGCCGCCGCAGCCGGGTGTGGTCCGGCGGGTCGATGTTGAGCAGGTGCGTCATCAGCTCGGCCTTGCGCTCCCCGGGGATGCCCGTCCGGCCCTTGGCGTGCGCGGACCCCGCGTGGTGGGCCGGGTCCTTGCTGAGCCGCTGGTCGGCGAGGGCCTGGCGGGCGTCGGCGTACCGGGTCACCAGCCAGGCTTCCACCCCGCTGGGGAGCTCGGTGCGGTGCACCGGGGAGTGCTCGCGCAACCAGGCGTAGGCGGGGTAGGGGTCGGTCGCGAACTCCCAGTCGAAGAGAGTGGGGCCCTGGGCGGGAGGGGCGTCGGCCGGGGTGGCGGGGGTCTGCTCGTGCACCCGACGACCGTATCCCGGCGCCGGGCGGCGATCCCATATGGCCGCTTCGTCGCGGCTGTCCGTAGATCCCCCATCCCTTGACCTCAGGTTCCGCTCCGTTCCTACTTTCGGTTTTGTGGATGTGAGGATCTTGAAAAGCAGCTTCGCGGTGGTGGAGAGACGGGCCGAGCACGCGGTCAAGTACTTCTACTCCCACCTCTTCTGGCACAACCCCGGAATCCGTGAGCTCTTCCCGACCTCCCCGGAGGACATGGAGCGGCAGCGGGACCGGCTCTTCGCCGCGCTCACGCACGTGGTCGCCGGGCTGGAGGACGAGGCCCTGGTCCCCTACCTCCACGAGCTCGGACGCGACCACCGCAAGTTCCTCGCCGGCCCCGAGCACTACGCGGCCGTCGGCGCCAGCCTGCTCGCCGCCCTCGCCGAGACCTCCGGAGACGCCTGGAGCCCGCAGGCCGAGAAGGCCTGGGCCGAGGCCTACCAGATGATCGCCGACGCGATGGCGGCCGGCGCCGACGCGAGCGAGGACCCGCCCTGGTGGGACGCACGGGTCGTCCGCCACCTCCGGTACGGACAGGACCTCGCCGTCGTGACCCTGCGGCCGGCGCTCCCCTTCCCGTACGTGCCGGGCCAGTACGCGAGCGTGAGCAGCGGGCGGGTCCCGACGACCTGGCGCACCTACTCCCTCGGCAACGCCCCCCGCCCCGACGGCACCGTCGACCTCCACGTCAGCCGGATCGAGCGGGGCAGCCTCAGCGGCGTCCTGGTCCGCGACACGCTGCCCGGCGACGTGCTGCGGCTGGGCGCCCCGGGCGGCCGGCTGGTCTTCCGCCGCGAGGACCGCCCGGTCAGCCTGATCGCCGCGGGGACCGGCTGGGCACCGATCCGGGCGATCCTGGAGGACCTCGCCGAGCATCCCCCCGATCAGGACGTACGGCTCTTCGTGGTCGCCCGGGACGCCGCCCACCTGTACGACCGCCCGCTCATCGACGCGTATGCGGCGGCCTGCCCCTGGCTCGCCGTCACCTACATCACGCCCGCCCCCGGGCAGCACCGCAACCAGGCCACCGGCCGGCTGGCCACCGCCCTCGGCAACCGCGGGCTCTGGCCCGACCAGGACGTCTACCTCAGCGGGCCGCCGGCGTTCGTCGAGGAGACCGCCCACCTCCTGGAGGAACTGGGCGCCCGCCCCGGGCGGATCTTCCACGACGCGGTGCCCGTCCCCGGCCGGGGCCAGGGTCCCGGCGGCCGCCCGCTGGGATTCGGGGAGTGGTTCCTGGACCGCCCCTCGCCGCACTGGCACAACCCCTCGGGCCGCGCGCCGCGGGACCGCTGAGCTCCCCGCGGGCCCGGGCCCGGGGCCGTCCGCCCGGGACAGCCCTCGGCCGGCCCGCTCGGCCGACGCCCCCGGCCGACGCCCTCAGCTGACGCCCTCCGCCGGCACCCTCAGCTGACGCCCTCCGCCGCCCGGATCGCGTCCCGGTAGACGCGGGCCGCCGCGCGCAGCGCCGTCTCGGGGTCGGTGCCCGCCGCCTCGGCGCGCGCCGCCAGCGCCAGCAGCTCGTACCCGATGCCCTCGCCGCGGGGCAGCTCCACGGCCACCCCGCCCGTGCGGACCCGTCCCGCGAGCTTGGCCGCGAGTGCGAGGCCGGGCTGGCCGAGCGGGATGCCGTCGGTGACCGACTCCCGCTGCTTCTCGACCGCCTTGGTCCGCAGCCAGTGCTCCTTGACCTCGTCCGGGGTCCGCGCCTGCGCGTCCCCGAAGACGTGCGGGTGCCGCCGGATCAGCTTCTCCACGAGTGTCGCGGCCACGTCGTCGACGGAGAACGGCCCCTGACCGCCGCCGTCCGCGGCGCCCTCGTCGTCCTCGTCGGTGTCGGCGCCCGCGGCGTCCGCGGTGAACTCCTCGGCGATCCGGGCGTGGAAGACCACCTGGAGGAGCACGTCGCCGAGCTCCTCGCGCAGTTCCTCCCGGCTCCCGTCCTCGATGGCCTCGACGAGCTCGTACGCCTCCTCGATCGCGTACTTGGCCAGGCCGCGGTGGGTCTGGCGGGAGGACCACGGACATGCGCGCCGAATCCGGTCCATCACCTGGACCAGGTCGAGCAGGCGCGCCCCCGGCAGGTCGTACGAGCCGGGCAGCAGCTCCAGCTCCGGCATGGCGACCCGGCCCGAGCCGGCCAGCCGGGCCAGGCCGTCGGTCAGCCGCCGGTCGCCCTCGCCGCCCGGGAGCACCACGACGGTGCGCCCGCCGGCGCAGGCCCCGACCAGCGCGTGCGCGTCCGGCACCTCCCGCGCGACCTCGATGCCCGCCTCCCGCAGGTACGGCAGTTGCGGGTGGTCCGGGTCGGCGCACAGGACCCGGTCCGCGGCGTGCAGCACCTGCCAGGCGGGCCAGGACAGCACGCCGGGCGCGACCCGGTGGCTGGTGGTCAGCAGGACGATGCGGCCGGTGGGCTCGGCGGGGGCGGGCTCGGCGGGTACGTGGTCGGTCACCCTCCGAACCTACCTCCGGCGCCGCGGGTCAGGCTCCGGCGGGTGCCTGCCCGGGCCGGGTCCGCTGGGTGATCCAGGGGGTCTGCGCCTCGCCGAGCTGGACCTGCGCGGCGTCCCACGCGCCGTAGCGCGGGTTCACCTCGATGTGCAGGGCCTTCGCGGCGGCGGACGCCGGCCCGGCGAGCTTGCCGCTGCCGTACGCGGCGTTCAGCTTGGCGAGCAGCACCCGGTCCGTGAGGAAGCGGTCCACCTGCTCGGGGGAGGTGGCCGCCTTCTGCAGCAGCAGCGCCTCGAACTGGGCGGCTCCGCCGTTGCCGTCGGCGAACGCCTTGCGCTCGTCCTCGATCTCCTTGGTGGAGGCCGTGAGCCCGGCGGTGGCGGCCATCCGGTCGATGATCCGGCTCTGGAGCATCGAGCCGAGCTTGAGCCGGTCCAGGTTGGGGGTGCTCGCGATCAGCTCGGCGGCGGCCTGCCCGGAACGGTTCTGCGCGGTGCGCACCTCGTTGACCTGGGCCTGGAGCGCGGAGGTGGTGATTCGCTCGCCGCCCACGACGGCCGCGGTGCCGGGGCGGGTCTCGGCGCCCGAGCAGGCGGACAGCAGGGGAGCCGCCAGGAGCAGGGCGGTGGAGACGGAGAGCGCTGTGCGACGGTGCAAAGGAGCCTCCAGGGCCGGGAGATTGTGCTTCGGTGCACAAGGGGCCGTGCGGTGATCGATGGTATGCAGTCAGGGTGGTCCGGGCCACCGGTTCGACCAACGATTCCCGGGGTGTTGGGGCACGTGTTCACCCGGTGGCCACCCTTCGGACCTCCGGCACTGCCAGGGTCGGCCCACCATGTCGACACCGCACCGCTCGCCGCGCCGCCGGAGCCTGCTCGGCTCGGCGGCCGCCGCCCTGCTCACGGCGGCGGCCGTGTGCGCGGGGGACGCCGTCGCCCGCGTCTTCCCGTACGGGCCCCGCCACCGCAGCGTCAACGACCTCGGGAACCAGTTCGTCCCCTTCCACGCGCACCTGTGGGACCTGCTGCACGGGCGGGCGCGGGGCGGGCTGCTGTTCAACTGGCAGTCCGGCTACGGCACGAGCTTCCTGCCGGATCTGGGCACCTACCTGACCAGCCCGTTCGCCCTCCTCGTCGGGCTCTTCCCGCGGGACGGCATCGACCTCGCGGTGTACGTGGTCACGGTGCTGAAGACCGCGGCCGCGGCGGCGGCGCTGGCCTGGCTGCTGCGGACCCAGCACCGCGGGCCGTGGTGGGCGGCCGGGCTGCTGGGCGCCTCGTACGGCCTGTGCGGCTGGTCGGTGATCGAGGCCTCCTACAACCCGATGTGGCTGGACGGGCTGATCGCCTTCCCGCTGCTGTGCCTGACGGGCGAGTGGGCCTTGCGCGGGCGCCGGCCGGTCCTGGGGGTGCTGGTGGTGGCGCTCTGCTGGACGGCGAACTTCTACACCGCGTACATGGCGACGCTGGGGGCGGCGGCCGTGCTGGTCGTGCGGGTGGTGCTGGCGCGGGAGGGCGCGGGGCCGCGGCTGCGGGCCGCCGGCCGGGCCGCGGGGACGGCCGTCCTGGGCCTCGCGCTCGCGGCGCCGGTCCTGGCGCCCCTGCTCCTCAGCTCCGGGCAGGCGTACCCGGGGTGGTCCAGGGAGTTCCGTCCGGTGTCCTGGGCGGACTTCTCCGCCCGGCTGCTGCCCGCCACGTACTCCTTCTCCTCCCCTGCGGTCTTCATCGGCACCGGGACGCTGCTGCTGGCGGCCGCGCTGCCGTTCCACCGGGCCGCGCCGCTGCGGACCCGGCTGTGGTGGACGGGCCTCGCGGCCGCGGCGGCGCTTTCCCTCCAGTGGGCGCCGACGCACCTGGCCTGGCACCTGTTCGCGACCCCGAACGGCAGCCCGTACCGGCAGACCTTCGTGCTGGCCGGGATCGTCGTGATCGCCGCCTGGGCGGGGCTGGCGGCGGGGCCGCCGGGCCCTCGGGCACTGGCCGCCGGGGCGGTCCTGCCCGTGGCCGCGGCGCTGTGGGCGTACGACAGCACGCTGGTGACGGCCTGGGGGTACGCGCTGTTCGGCGGCGGGCTGGCGGCCGGGGTGCTCGCCTGGTCGGCGCTGCGGCGGCCCCGGCTGGTCCGGCCGGCCGGTGCGCTGCTGGCGGTGGTGCTCCTCGCGCAGGCGGCCGCGACGACGGCGTACGGGCACCGGGGCAAGCTCGGCGGCCTGGACGACTACCCCTCCTGGGGGGCCGCCCACGCGGCGCGCGCGCAGGCCCTGTCGGACGCCGGGGGCTGGCCCGCGTACCGCACCGACCCCGGCCGTCCCGCCCTGTCGGGCAACGACCCGCTGCTGCTGGGCGGGGAGGGCGGCTCGTACTACAGCAGCCACACGCCGGAGGTGCTCACGGAGACGATGGCCGCGCTCGGGGCGGGCTGGACCTCGCGCGGACGCAACGTCCAGAGCATCGACAACCCGGTCACGGACGCCGTGTTCGCGGTCGGGGCGCGGCTGCGGCCGGACGGCACGGTCGGCCGGGCCCCGGTCCCGCCGCTGGTCACCGTCCGGCCGCCGGGCCCGCCCCCGGCGTACGGCGGCTCGCCCTTCGCCAACCAGGAACTGCTGCTGGGTGCACGCGTGTACGA
Source organism: Streptomyces sp. NPDC058674 (assembly GCF_042716505.1). Classification (NCBI taxonomy): domain Bacteria; kingdom Bacillati; phylum Actinomycetota; class Actinomycetes; order Kitasatosporales; family Streptomycetaceae; genus Streptomyces; species Streptomyces sp. NPDC058674. The sequence continues at coordinate 33,578 of NZ_JBHXSC010000047.1, read as the reverse complement.
GGACCCGCTCGCGCCGGGGGTGTGCCGCGCGGGCACGGAGGCCTTCCTGTGGGCCCCGGAGTACAACGCCACGGCCCGCCTGGCGGACGGGCCCGCCTTCCGGTTCAACGGGGCCGCCCCGCGCAACCGGGCCGCGCTCCAGCCGATGGGCGCCTCCCGGGGGGACGCCTCGGCCCTGGTCTTCGACGCGGCGCCGCCCGCGCGGTGGACCCTGTCCTGCCTGGACCGCGCCCGACTCGACGCGGCCGTGGCCGCGCTGCGCGCGACGGGTGCCTCCTCGGTGCGGGCCGGCCCGTCCGACCTGCGGGCCGTGCTCCCGCCGGGCAGCACGGGCACGGCGGTCCTCGCCGTCCCCGCGATCGCCGGCTGGACCTGCAACGGGCGCCCGGCCGCGGCCCGCCTGGGCCTGGTCGCCGTTCCGCTGGACGGCCGCACCGCGACGGTGGCCTGTTCCTTCCGCCCGCCGGGCCTCGTCGCGGGCACGGCGCTCGCGGGGGCCGCGGCGCTGGTCGTGGCGGGGCTGGCCGGGGGGCGGCGGCGGGCGGTGCGGGCGGTCCCGGGACCGCTCCGTCAGCGGACCTGACCGAGCCAGTGCAGGGTGCGGCGCACCTCCGTCGGGAACGGGTGGCCCGGACCGTGCAGGCGCTCCGCGTCGAACAGCAGGCGCACCAGGGTGCCGTGGGCCGCCGGGCGGTCGCCGAGGGAGAGCAGCAGGTGCGCTATCCGGCGGCGGACCTCCAGGGGCAGGCCGGGATCCGGGTTGGCGTAGTGGTTCTCGAAGAGCGGGAGCAGCGAGCGGTACTCGGCCAGCGCGGCGGCCGGCTCGCCCAGTTGCTCCAGGCACTGCGCCGAGTCGTAGCGGAAGCGCAGCGACTGCGGGTCCCCGGCCGGGAACTGGTCGGCCAGACGGCGCAGTTCGGGCAGGGCGCGGCGGTACTGGCCGTCGTCCATCAGCGTGGCGGCGTACTGCTTGCGCAGCGAGCGGACCACCGGGGAGTGCTCGCCGTGCTGGGCGACGGCCTCCGGGAGGATGCCGCCCAGGATGTCCACGGCCTGGGTCAGCTGCCCCTGGTCCAGGAGGGTGCGGGCCTCGTCCACCGCGGCCGGGATGTCCGGGCGCGAGGGCCTCGGCGGGTCGGCCGGCCGCGGCGGGATGACGGTGGCCCGGTCCGGCCAGGGGGCGTGGGGGCGCAGGAAGGGGCGGGTCGGGTCGAGCGCGCCCGTCCCCCGGACCCCGTCCGGGGTGACGCCGGGGGCGGCGCTGCCGCGGGCGGGCAGCAGCGGCACGAGGGACTCGTACACCTCCTGCGCGGAGGCGGGGCGGTCCTGGGGGTCCTTGGCCAGGAGGTGGAGCAGGACGGCCTCCAGCGCCGGCGGGACCTCGGGGCGCAGCCGGCGGACCGGGAGCGGGGGCTCGTACAGGTGGCGGTGCAGGACCCCGAGGGCGGTGGACCCGGCGAAGGGGACGGTGCCGCTGAGCAGTTCGTAGAGCAGCACGCCGAGCGCGTAGAGGTCGGTGTACGGGCCGACGGCTCCGCCCATGGCCTGCTCGGGGGCCATGTACGCGGGGCTGCCGATGGGCGTTCCGGTGCTGGTGAGGCGGGTGGTGTCGGTGTCCATCACCGAGGCCACACCGAGGTCCAGGACCAGCACGGTGCCGTCCGGGCGGACCATCACGTTGCGCGGCTTCAGGTCGCGGTGGACGATCGGCACCGCGTGCACGGCGGACAGCACGGCGCACAGCTGCGCCACGACCGCCACCGCCCAGGGCCAGGGGTACGGGTCGTGCTCCGCGAGGTGGTCGGCGAGGTCGGCGCCCTCGACGTAGCCCATGACCAGGTAGAGCTCGTCGCCGTCGCTGCCCGCGTCGTGCACCGTGACCAGGCCGGGGTGGTCCACCTGCGCCGTGACCCGGCACTCGCGCACGAACCGGCGCCGCAGCTCCTCGGCGACCGTGCCGGGGCCGGCGACCTTGTCGGGGCGCAGCAGTTTGACGGCGACCCGCCGGTCCAGGCGCTGGTCGTACGCCGTCCAGACCTGGCCCATGCCGCCCTGGCCCAGGATGGACGCGAGCTGGTAGCGGTCTCCGATGAGCCGGTCGGTCACCGATTCCGGTCCTCGTCGCGCGGCGGCTGCTTGCGCAGGAGTTCACTGAGCTCGTCGAGCTCGGCGCGGACCTGGCCGATGCGCGGCGGCGGAGTGTGCTGCGGCGGCGGGGTGTGCTGCGGGGGCGGGGTGTGCTGCGGGGGCCGGGCGGGGGACTGCTGCATCGGCTGCGTCTGCTGGACCTGGGGGTATCCGTAGCCCTGCTGCTGGGGCAGGTGGGGAGGAAGGTACGGAGCGGGCTGCGTCCCGTACCAGGGGCCGCCCGGGGCGGACGGCCTGGCCTCGTGGTGCCTGATGTCGGCCACGAGGAAGTACACGCAGACCCCGAAGCCGGTCAGGATCGCTCCCCCGGCGCCGAGGTCGCTCTGCCAGCCGCTCGTGTCGGGGGTGTGGTCGAGCTGGATCAGCGTGATCCAGATCACCGAGGCCGCGCCGCTGGCCAGCAGCAGCACCCAGTCGCGGGCCTTGCGGGTGACCAGCGCCAGCCGGAGCAGCGATCCCCACGCGAAGAAACCGCAGCTGAGGACGGGGAGCAGCGCGAAGAGCACGCGCAGCGTCACCACGCCCCCGGAACTGGGCTGGTGACCGTGCTGCGGCGGGAGGCCGGGGCCGTGCATCGCTGCTCCTGACGGGCCGTGCGGAAGAAGTTTCGGATCGAAGGGTATACAGCCTTTCCGGCCACGGGTGAGGGGATGCGCCCAACCGTTGCAGGGTCGCTGCACAGCGCCCCCCGCGGCGTGGCCGCGCCGTCCGCCGGGCCGCCGCGGGGGCCGTGGACGAGCCGCTCGCCGCGCCGCGCCCCGCCCGCGCCGCGTCGCCGCGCCGCCCGGCGCGGCGCGTCCTGGGACGGAACGGCCCGGAGGCGGCCGCCGTGGCGCCGCCGTCCGGACCCCCGTCCCGGTCCGGCGCTCCTCAGGACCCGAGGATGGTGGTGAGGAACTCCCCCGTCCAGGCGAGCAGTTCCCGCCCGACCAGCGGCTTCCCCCCGACCGTGCTCGTCTTCGGGCGCGGGATCAGCACCTGCGAGGTGGCCGGCTTGAGGACCGCCCCCGGGTAGAGCCGCTTGAGGCGCAGCTCCTGCGACTCGCGCAACTCCACCGGGCCGAAGCGGATGTTGGGCCCCTGGAGGGTGATGTCCCCGACCCCGCAGGCCCGCGCGAACATCCGCAGCCCGGCCACCATCAGCAGGTTCTCCACCGGCTCCGGCAGCTTGCCGTAGCGGTCGGTCAGCTCCTCCCGCACGGCCTTGATGTCGGCCTCGGAGCCGGCGGAGGCGATGGACCGGTAGGCCTGCAGGCGCAGCCGCTCGCCGGGCGCGTAGTCGTGCGGGACGTGCGCGTCGACCGGCAGCTCGATCTTGACCTCCAGCGGCGGCTCCTCCTCCACCCCGCCCTCGATCGCGGCCCGGTAGTCGGCCACGGCCTCGCCGACCATGCGGATGTACAGGTCGAAGCCGACGCCCGCGATGTGGCCGGACTGCTCGCCGCCGAGCAGGTTGCCCGCGCCGCGGATCTCCAGGTCCTTCATGGCCACGTACATGCCCGCACCCATCTCGGTGTGCTGGGCGATCGTGGCGAGCCGCTCGTGCGCGGTCTCGGTCAGCGGCTTCTCCGGCGGGTACAGGAAGTACGCGTACCCGCGCTCGCGGCCGCGGCCCACCCGGCCGCGCAGCTGGTGCAGCTGGGAGAGCCCGAAGTTGTCGCCGCGCTCCACGATCAGGGTGTTCGCGTTGGAGATGTCGATGCCGGACTCCACGATCGTGGTCGACACCAGCACGTCGAACTTCTTCTCCCAGAAGTCCACGACGACCTGCTCCAGGGCCTGCTCGGACATCTGCCCGTGGGCGGTCGCGATCCGCGCCTCGGGCACGATCTCGCGCAGCTTGGCCGCCGCCCGGTCGATGGACTCGACCCGGTTGTGGATGTAGAAGCACTGGCCCTCGCGCAGCAGCTCGCGGCGGACGGCCGCGCCGATCTGCTTCTCCTCGTACGGGCCGACGAAGGTGAGCACCGGGTGCCGCTCCTCCGGCGGGGTGGTGATCGTGGACATCTCGCGGATGCCGGTCACCGCCATCTCCAGGGTGCGGGGGATGGGGGTCGCGGACATCGTCAGCACGTCCACGTTGGCGCGGAGCTTCTTCAGCTGCTCCTTGTGCTCCACACCGAAGCGCTGCTCCTCGTCGACGATGACCAGGCCGAGGTCCTTGAACCTGGTCTCCTGCGAGAAGAGGCGGTGGGTGCCGATGACCAGGTCCACCGAGCCCTCGCGCAGGCCCTCCAGGGTGGCCTTGGACTCGGCGTCGCTCTGGAAGCGGGAGAGCGCCCGCACGTTGACCGGGAACTGGCTGTACCGCTCGGAGAAGGTCCCGAAGTGCTGCTGCACCAGCAGCGTGGTCGGCACCAGCACGGCGACCTGCTTGCCGTCCTGCACCGCCTTGAAGGCGGCGCGGACCGCGATCTCGGTCTTGCCGTAGCCGACGTCGCCGCAGATCAGCCGGTCCATGGGAACGGACTTCTCCATGTCCTCCTTGACCTCGGCGATGGTGGTGAGCTGGTCGGGCGTCTCCGCGTACGGGAAGGCGTCCTCCAGCTCCCGCTGCCAGGGGGTGTCCGGACCGAAGGTGTGCCCGGGGGCCGCCATGCGGGCGCTGTACAGCTTGATGAGGTCGGCGGCGATCTCCTTGACCGCCTTCTTCGCGCGCGCCTTGGTCTTGGTCCAGTCGGCGCCGCCGAGCCGGTGCAGGGTCGGGGCCTCGCCGCCGACGTACTTGGTGACCTGCTCCAGCTGGTCGGTGGGGATGTAGAGCCGGTCGCCGGGCTGGCCGCGCTTGGCGGGGGCGTACTCGACGAGGAGGTACTCGCGGGTGGCGCCCTGGACGGTCCGCTGCACCATTTCGAGGTAGCGGCCGACGCCGTGCTGCTCGTGGACGATGTAGTCGCCGACCTCCAGGGTGAGGGGGTCGATGGTCTTGCGCCGCCGGGTCGGCATCCGGCCGAGGTCCTTGGTGGCGGTGCGCTGGCCGGTGAGGTCGGTCTCGGTCAGCACGGCCAGCTTCAGGGCCGGGTCGACGAAGCCGTTGTCGATCGAGCCGCACGAGACGTGGACGAGCGAGGGCTCCAGGGCGCGCAGGTCCGCCTCCAGGCGGGCCGGGATGCCCTCGCCGCCGAGCACCTCCACGGTGCGGGCGGCCGGGCCGTGGCCCTGGGTGAGGAAGACGGTGTGCCAGCCGTCGGCGATCCACCCCTTGGTGTCGGCCAGCGCGCGGGCGGTGTCGCCCCGGTAGGCCTCGGGGGCGTGCATGCCGAGCTTGAGGGTGTCCGAGCCCGACGCCTCCTCGTCCGCGGCGAAGGGGGACACCGACCACCACATCATGCCGAGCTCGCGGGCGTGCTCGCGCACGTCCGCGATCCCGCGCAGCGAGGCCGCGCCGACGTCGATCGGAGCCTCGCCGCCGCCCGCGGTGGCCGCCCAGGAGGCCATCAGGAACTCCTGCGAGGTCGCCACCAGGTCGGCGGCGCGCGTTCGGACCCGCTCGGGGTCGCAGACCACGGCCATCGCCCCGGCCGGCAGTACGTCGATCAGCAGCTCCATGTCGTCGACGAGGACGGGGGCCAGCGACTCCATGCCCTCGACGGCGATCCCCTCGGCGATCTTGTCGAGCAGCTCGCCGAGCTCGGGGTGGGCCTCGGCCAGGGCGGCGGCCCGCTCCCGCACCTGGTCCGTCAGCAGCAGCTCCCGGCAGGGCGGGGCCCACAGCCCGTGCTCGGCGATCTCCAGGGAGCGCTGGTCGGCGACCTTGAAGTAGCGGATCTCCTCGACGTCGTCGCCCCAGAACTCCACGCGCAGCGGGTGCTCCTCGGTGGGCGGGAACACGTCGAGGATGCCGCCGCGCACGGCGAACTCGCCGCGCTTTTCGACCAGCTCGACGCGCGCGTACGCGGCCGCGGCCAGGGCGGCGGTGACCTCCGCGAGGTCGGCGCTCTGCCCGATGCGCAGGCTCACCGGTTCGAGGTCCCCGAGCCCCTTGACCTGCGGCTGGAGCACGGACCGGATGGGAGCGACCACGACGCTGACGGGCCCGGCGGCCGGGTCGTCCTCGCGGGGGTGCGCGAGCCGGCGCAGGACCGCGATGCGGCGGCCCACGGTGTCGCTGCGCGGGCTGAGCCGCTCGTGCGGGAGCGTCTCCCAGGACGGGTAGTCCACCACCTCGTCGGGAGGCAGGAGCGAGCGCAGGGCGGCCGCCAGGTCCTCGGCCTCGCGCCCGGTGGCGGTGACCGCCAGGACGGTCCGCCCGGTCCGCCGGGCCAGCGCGGCGATCGCGAACGGCCGCGCCGCGGGCGGGCCGACGAGGTCCACGTGCATGCGGGTGCCGTCCCCGGCCGCGGTGACCGCCTCGGCGAGGGCGGAGTCCCGGGTGACGGCGTCGAGCAGTCCGTGCAGGCTCATGAAGGAGGCTTTCCGTCCGGTGGTGGTCGTGCGGGGTGCAACGCGAAGGACCCGACACGTCGAACGGGCCGGGGGCTCCCACCCTACGACGCGGGCAGCCGCCGCGCGCGAGGGATTCGAGCCGCCCGCGGAGGTGGCGCGGGCGCGCCCCCCGGCGCGCGCGGGGCGGCGCCCCGGGCCGTACCTCCAGACCCGGGGCGGGAGGGGCGCCGCGGGCCGGTCCGGGCCGGTCCGTGCCGCCGCCGCTCTACGATGTGTTCCCGTAACGACCGCAATGACCGTCTGGGCCCGCCGCCTTCCGCGGGAGTTCACGCCGCCCCGGCCGAGGAGTACGAGACCGTGACGAGCGACGCGATAACCCGCCCTGCCCCCGCGGCCCCGGCCGCGGTGGGGCAGGGCGGGACCCGGTGGGCCGGCCCCTACGCGGTGGCCGCCGCGCTGTTCCCCGTGTACCTCGTCCTGTCCGTGGGACGGTTCCGCCGGATGGAGTGGGCCTCCTGGGACCTGGGCATCTTCGAGCAGGCCATCCGCGCCTACGCCCACCTGCGGGAGCCCGTCGCCGACCTGAAGGGGCCCGGGGCCAACATCCTCGGGGACCACTTCAGCCCGATCATCGCGCTGGTCGCCCCCGTCTACCGGGTCTTCCCCGGGCCCGTCACCCTGCTCGTCGTGCAGGCCGCGCTGTTCGCGCTGTCGGCCGTCCCGGTGACCCGGGCCGCCGGGCGCCTCCTGGGACGGCCCCGCGGCCTGGCCCTCGGGGTGGCGTACGGGCTGTCCTGGGGCGTCCAGCGGGCCGTGGAGTTCGACTTCCACGAGATCGCCTTCGCCGTGCCGCTGCTGGCCTTCGCCCTGGAGGCGGTCCTCGCCCGGCGCTGGCGGGCCGCCCTGCTGTGGGGGCTGCCGCTGGTCCTCGTCAAGGAGGACCTCGGCTTCACCCTGGCAGCCCTGGCCGTGGTGGTGGCCTGGCGGGCGCTGCCGACCGACCGGCGGGCAGGCCGGATCGCGCTCGGCGTCGCCGCCGGCTCGGCCGTCTTCGCCCTCCTGGTGTTCACCGTCGTCATTCCGGCCTTCGCGACCGCGGGCTACGGCTACTGGGACAAGATCGACGGATCCGGCCCGCTGGCCGGCCTGGGCACCAAGCTCGCGACCCTGGGCTGGGTGCTCGTCCCCACCAGCGGCCTGCTGGCCCTGCGCTCGCCGCTGCTGCTCGTCGCCGCGCCCACCCTCGGCTGGCGGTTCCTGTCCGGGGACGACCACTACTGGTCGACCGACTGGCACTACAGCGCCGTGCTGATGCCCGTCGTGACGCTGGCCCTCGTCGACGCCGTCGACACCGTCCGGCGCGCCGAGCACCCCTGGCTGCGGGCGTACGCCCTCCACCTGCCCACCGCCGTGCTCGCGGCCGGCCTCACCCTCGCCGCCACCACCCTGCCCAGCGCCGGGCTCGCGGAGGCCCGTACGTACGAACGGCCCGCGCGCGTCGGCGCCGTCGAACGGCTCCTCGACCGGATACCCGACGGGGCGACCGTCGAGGCCGACACCACGCCGCTGACCCGGCTGACCTCGCGCTGCCGCGTCCTGTGGATCGGCGGAAGCAAGGGCGTGGTCCCCGACTGGATCGCCATCGACAACTCCTCCAAGTGGGCGGGCGAGGACCCTACGGGCTACGCGCTCCAGCTGCACCCGGGCGAGCGGTTCAGCGTGGTCGGCGAGGCCGGGGGCGTCGTGCTGATGCGCCGCGGCTGACGGCGGCCGGCCGCGCGTCCGCGGCCTGCGCCCCGGGGACGACGGCGGCCCCGGACCCCCCCCTCGCGGGCAGGTCCGGGGCCGTCCCCCGTTGTTCCCCCGTTTCGACCGCGGCGCAGCTACTCGCTCGCGATCGCGTTCAGTACGTTCATCCGCCCCGCCCGGAAGGCCGGGACCAGCGCGGCGAACAGGCCCACCAAGGCCGAGGCGGCGAACACCCCGAGGATCGTCGGCCACGGGATCTCCAGCACCTTCAGGCCCTGGAGCGCCAGCAGCTGCTGCGCGCCGATCCCCCAGCCCATGCCCAGCCCGAGGCCGAGCAGGGCGCCGAAGAGGGCGATGACCACCGACTCCAGGCGGATCATGCGGCGCAGCTGGCGGCGGGAGAGGCCGATGGCGCGCATCAGGCCGATCTCGCGGGTCCGCTCGACCACCGACAGGGCCAGGGTGTTCACGACGCCCAGGACCGCGACGATGATCGCGAGGCCGAGGAGCCCGTAGACCATGTTGAGCAGCTGGCCGACCTGGTCCTTCAGGGCCTGCTTGTAGTCGGTCTGGTTGCGCACCATGTACTGCGGGTACTCGGCCAGCGCCGTCTTGACCGACTGGTACGCGGCGGCGTCCGACTGCCCGTCCTGTGCGCTGGCCAGCAGCATGAAGGGGAGCGGCAGCTTGTCGGCCGGGACGTGTCCCCGGGCCGCCTCGGTGCTGATGTACTTCATGCCCTTGTCGAGGTTGCCCTCGTCGCTGGTGATCGCGGCGACCTTCAGCTTGACCGTGCTGCCGCCGGTGAAGGCGACCGTCAGCTCGTCGCCGAGCCCGATGCCGTGCGCGGTGGCGTACTGCGAGCCCACCGACATGGAGTCCTTGCCGTACGCCGCCGCGTGCTCGCCGGCGACCATCTTGCGCCGGATGTCCTTGGCGTACGTCGGGTCGGTGGCGCCGATCCCCTCCTCCACGGTGGAGCCGTCGGCGGCGGTGATCTTGGCCGCCACCTCGCGGTAGGCGGTGACGTGGTCGAGGCCCTTGGTGGCGCGCAGGGCCTGCTCGGCCTGCGGCAGCACGGGCTGGCCGGTCTCGGAGTTGACGATGTAGTCCGCGCCGACCGACTTGTCGAGCTCTTCGGTCGCGGAGGCCACCATCGAGGAGCCGACCACCGACAGGCAGGCGACCAGCGCGAGGCCGATCATCAGCGCGGCGGCGGTGGCACCGGTGCGGCGCGGGTTGCGCAGGGCGTTGCGCTCGGCGAGCCGGCCCACGGACCCGAAGGGCCGCAGCACCGCGCCGGAGAGCACCCGCACCACGCCCGCGGCGAGCAGCGGGCCGATCACGATGAAGCCGATGAGGGTGAGGACGACGCCCAGGCCCAGCCAGAGCGAGCCGGGTCCGGCCTTCTCGGCGGCGGTCGCGAGGTAGAGCGCGGCGCCGCCGGTGCCGGTGAGGACCAGGCCCAGGACGGCGCGGACGACGCCGGCCTTCTTGTCGCCCGGGGTACCGGACTCGCGCAGCGCGGCCATCGGGGAGACCTTGCCGGCCCGGCGGGCCGGGATGAAGGCGGAGACGACGGTCACGATGACGCCGAGGACGATGCCGATGACCGGGGTGGTCCAGGCGATCGTCAGGTCGTCGGTGGACAGGTGCATGCCCATGGCGCCCATGAGCTGCATCAGGCCGATCGCCAGGCCCACGCCCGCGCCGACGCCCAGGAGCGAGCCGACGACGCCGAGCAGGAAGGCCTCGACGACCACGGACTTCAGGACCTGCCCGCTGTCGGCGCCGATGGCGCGCATCAGGCCGATCTCGCGGGTGCGCTGGGCGACCAGCATCGAGAAGGTGTTGAAGATCAGGAAGATGCCGACGAGGAAGGCGATCCCGGCGAAGCCGAGCATCACGTACTTCATGACGTCGAGGAAGGAGCCGACGTCCTTGCGGTTGGCGTCCGCGGCTTCCTTGGCGGTCTGCAGCTTGTACGTGTCCGCGCCGACGGCCGTGGCGATGTTCTGCTTGAGCTGCTCGTCGCTCACCCCGTCCTTGGCGGTGACGTTGACGTGCGTGAAGGAGCCGGCGGAGCCGAGCAGCGCCTGCTGCGAGGTGGCGGTGTCGAAGTAGACGATCGCCGCACCCGGGTTGGTCACGGTGAAGGTGGCGATACCGCTGATCCTCGCGCGGATGTCGCCGGTGATGGCGATGGTGCGCAGTTCGTCACCGAGCTTCAGGTGGTGCTTCTCGGCGGTGTCGGCGTCGACCATCACCTCGGTCGGGCCGCGCGGTGCGTTGCCCGAGGTGATGTTCATGGACTTGAGCTCGTTGTCGCTCCAGTTGCCCGCGACGGTCGGGGCGCCGGTGGTCGAGCCCATGTTCTTGTTCTCGGCGTTGACCACCGTGACGGACATCGAGACGACGCCGCCCTCGGCGCTCCTGACGCCCTCGGCCGCGGCAACCTTCCCGACGACCGCGCCGTCCAGCACCTCGGGCCTGCCGCGGTCCGGGGTCTCCTCGCCGTCCCCGGCGGCCTTCGGGGCGACCGTCACGTCGGAGCTGGTGACGGCGAACAGCTTGTCGAAGGTGGTGTTCATGGTGTCGGTGAACACCAGGGTGCCGCAGACGAAGGCGACGGAGAGCAGGACCGCGACGGCGGAGAGCGCCATCCGCCCCTTGTGCGCGACGAAGTTGCGCCGCGAGGTCTTCAGGACGGTGCCGCTCATGAGGTCCGCCCGCGCGCGTCGAAGTCCTTCATGCGGTCGAGGACCTGCTCGGCGGTGGGCGCGAACATCTCGTCGACGATCCGGCCGTCGGCGAGGAAGACGACGCGGTCCGCGTACGAGGCGGCCACCGGGTCGTGGGTGACCATCACGATGGTCTGGCCGAGTTCGTCGACCGAGCGGCGCAGGAAGCCGAGGATCTCGGCGCCGGCCCGGGAGTCCAGGTTCCCGGTCGGCTCGTCACCGAAGATGATCTGCGGCCGGGCCGCGAGGGCGCGGGCGACGGCCACGCGCTGCTGCTGGCCGCCGGAGAGCTCGGTGGGACGGTGCTTGAGCCGGCCGGCCAGGCCGACGGTCTCCACGACCCGGTTGAGCCACTCCGCGTCGGGCTTGCGGCCCGCGATGTCCATGGGGAGGGTGATGTTCTCCAGGGCGTTCAGGGTGGGCAGCAGGTTGAACGCCTGGAAGATGAAGCCGATCCGGTCGCGCCGGAGCTGCGTGAGCTTCTTGTCCTTCAGCCCGGTGATCTCGGTGTCGTCCAGGTGGATCTGTCCGCTGGTGACCGTGTCGAGGCCCGCGAGGCAGTGCATCAGCGTGGACTTCCCGGAGCCCGAGGGGCCCATGATGGCGGTGAACTGGCCGCGCCGGATGTCCACGTCCACCTCGTCGAGGGCGACCACGCGCGTCTCGCCGGAGCCGTAGGCCTTGACGACCTTCCGCGCCCGGGCCGCGACGGCTTCATGCCCTCCAGTACCCCCGTGCCTGGTTTCGGTCATAGCCGTTGTCACGGTGCTCTCCTTGATCGGTGTGCGTCGTCTGCCTGCGTGCCTGGGTGACTGCCTGCGTGCGTCGCCGTGGTGAAGTCTGGGGCGGGCGGGGGGTGCGGCGCGCTGGTGCCCATCGCCGTATCCGCCCGGGGGTTAACCCCACCCCCCGGGGCTCCCCGCCCATGTGGACCAGTTAAGGACGCGGCGGGCCCTGCGGCCTCCTCCCCCGGGACGAACTACCCCTGGCCCCTCGTACGGAGCGCCCCCTAGGGGTTCTCCACCCTGCGGAGGAGCCGCCCTGGGGGATACCGCCGGACACACCGCCGGTGAGAAGGTGCTCTGGGCAGATGCGTGCAGGGGGAAGGGATCTCGGTGGCGTCAGGGGAGAGCGCGGGCGCGGGCCCTGACGGCGCGGCCGCGGGGTCCGCGGGAGCGGCGGCGTCCCCGGGCGCCCCGGCGCCTGCCGCGGCCGGGTCCCCGGGCCGGCCGCGGCCGGCCGTGGTGGCCTCTCTGATGCTCTGCATGAGCCTCGTCGCCCTGGACAGCACCATCGTCGCCACGGCGGTCCCGCAGATCGTGGGCGACCTCGGCGGCTTCTCCTTCTTCTCCTGGCTCTTCTCCGGCTACCTGCTGGCCGTCACCGTCACCCTGCCCGTGTACGGGAAGCTGTCCGACACCTTCGGCCGCAAGCCCGTGCTGCTCTTCGGCACCGGCCTCTTCCTCGTCGGCTCGCTGCTGTGCGGGCTCGCCTGGAACATGGGCGCCCTCATCGCCTTCCGGATCGTCCAGGGGCTGGGCGGCGGCGCGCTCCAGGGCACCGTCCAGACCCTGGCCGCCGACCTCTACCCGCTCAGGGACCGGCCGCGCATCCAGGCCCGCATGTCCACCGTGTGGGCCGCCTCGTCCGTGGCCGGACCGGCGGTGGGCGGGCTGCTCGCCGCGTACGCGCACTGGCGCTGGATCTTCCTGCTGAACCTGCCGCTGGCCGCACTCGCCCTGTGGATGGTGGGCCGCCACCTGGCGGAGCCGGTCCGGTCCCCCGGTCGCCGCGGCCCGGTCGACTGGGCCGGGGCCCTGGCCGTCTTCGCGTGCGGCGGGGTCCTGCTCTTCGCGCTCGTCCAGGGCGGGGTGGCCTGGCCCTGGCTGTCCGCGCCCTCGCTGGGGCTGCTCGGCGCGAGCGCCGGTCTGGCCGCGTTGGTCGTACGGGTCGAGCGCCGGGCCGAGGAGCCGATCCTGCCCGGCTGGGTGTGGCGCCGGCGCACCCTCGCCGCCGTCAACCTGGCGATGGCGGTGTTCGGGCTGCTGATGGTCGCCCCGGTCGTGTTCGTGCCGACGTACGCCCAGTCCGTCCTGGGCCTGGACCCCGTCGCCGCCGGCTTCGTCATGTCCGCGATGACCCTGAGCTGGCCGCTGTCGGCCGCCCTCAGCCAGCACGTCTACCGGCGCATCGGCTTCCGCGACACCGCCGCCGTCGGCATCGCCCTGGCCGCCGTGACCCTGTACTCCTTCACCCTGCTCCCGCACCCGGCCCGGCCCTGGCAGCCCGCGCTGGTCATGCTGGCGCTGGGGGCCGCGCTCGGACTCTTCCAACTGCCGCTGATCGTCGGGGTGCAGGCCACCGTGGGCTGGGCGCAGCGGGGCACCACGACGGCCTCGGTGCTGTTCTGCCGGCAGGTCGGCCAGAGCGTGGGCGCGGCCGTGCTCGCGGCCGTCGCCAACGCCACCCTAGCCGCCCGGCTGGCGGGAGCCCCCGCGGCCGGACCGCCGGACGGCCTGGACGCCGTGGCGAAGGCGCTGGACCGGCCGGAGCTGCTCCCGCGCGCCGCCGCCGACCACCTGCGCGCGGCCGTCGCGGACGCCGTGGACGACGTCTTCCTCGTGGCGGCCGTCGCCGCCCTGGTCGTGCTGCTGGTCCTGCTGCTGGTGGCACCCCGGACGTTCCCGGTCCTGCCGGAGGACTGAGGCACCGCGGGTCCTGCTTGTCATGGACCGGTCCGATGGGTGACGCTCGTCGCCGGCACCGCTCCCGGGGGGACGTACATGGCTTCCGCACTCTTCGCACTGGCGTTACTGGCCGCACTGGCCGGCCCGCTCGCCCTGCGGCTCCGCCGCCACCCGGCCTTCGTCACCGGCCGCGACGGCCGCCTCTCCACCTCGACGGCGCTGGCCCTGGCCTGGACGGTGATCCTGCTCTGGCTGCTGCTCGCGGTCCTCGCGTACGGGCTCACCGCGGGCGGCGGCGTCGACTGGTTCCAGGGCGACCGCGGCCCGCTGTCCACCCTGACGAGCGTGTACCTGCCGCTGCTCGGCGGCCCGTACGTCGCCATGATCACGGCGAAGGCGATCGTCGGCGTGCGCGTCGGGAACGGCACCCTGGCCAAGCCCGCCCCCAAGCCCACGGCGACGGGCCGGCGCCCGCTCCGGGAGCTCATCGCGAACGACAGCGGCCGGACCGACCTCGTCGACCTGCAGTACGTGGCGCTGAGCGCGGTCACCATGCTCTACGTGGTGCTCTTCTTCCTCGCGGACGTGGGCGGCGGCCTGCCGCGCCTGCCCCACGAGATCTGGGCGCTGACGGGCGCCCCGGCGGGGGCGTACCTGCTGAACAAGGTCGCCACCCCGGCCAACCCGGTGATCACGGACGTGACCGTCGCCGACGGCCTGGTCACCGTCGACGGCGGCGGCTTCACCCCCCGCCGGGCGGGCCCCGCCACCCGCGTCACGGTCTCCGACACGGTCGTCCCGGCGGCGGCCGACCCGCTGACCGGCGCCCTGACGGCCCGCCTCCCCCTCGCCGCGCAGCCCCCCTTCACGGTGGTGGTCACCGCCCGCGGCCTGCGCAGCGACCCGTACTGCTACGAGGGGACCGCCGCGAAGCCGCCCGCTCCCTAGTGCTGTGACCGGAAAGATTCACCGGGTCGCAGCGCCCGGCACGGCACCTCGCCGCGTTGTCGGACCCCGCGAGTACGTCCAGTACGAGCCGCGGCCCTCCGCCTTGCGATCCACCGCACCGGACACCGCGCCCCGGCAAACCCTTCCGGTCACAGCACCAGGGGCTCGCGGTCACAGCGTCAGCCCTCCGCCGCCGCCCGCCCCGTCAACGCCGCCAGGCTGGACCGGACGTGGTTCATGTGGGCCCGCATCTCCTCCTGGGACTCCGCGTGCTCCCGCAGGACCCGCTCCGTCTCCCGCCCCACCCGCTCCTCCACGACCCTGGCCTCCGCGACCACCGCGGCGGCGGCGGCCTCCGCGTCCTCCTGCCCGTGCCGCGCCGCCTCCTCCGCCTCCGCGAACCCCCGCCGCGCCTCGGCCAGCCGCGCCTCCGCGGACCGCTCCAGCTCCGCATGCCGGGCCTCGAACTCCGCCTCGCGCGCCGCCAGTTCCCGCTCCGACGCCTCCCACCGCTCCGCCTGCTCCCGCTCCCGCTCGGCCAGCAGCTCCTCGGACCGCAGGCGCATCCCGTCCAGCGCCGCCTGCGCCTGCGCCCGCCACGCCTCGGCGTCCTCCCGCGCCGCCGCCCGCGCGTCGTCCGCCTCCCGCTGCGCCCGCAGCAGCCCCTGCCGGGCCCGGACCTCGGTCTGCTCGCGCACCGCCTCCGCGTCGTGGCGGGCCAGTTCGGCCACCCGGTCGGCGTGCGCCTCGCCCGCGCCCAGCGCGTCCGCCGCGTCCGCCTGCGCGTCCAGCCGCAGCGCCTGCGCCTCCTCCTGGGCCAGCGACAGAATCCGCCGGGCCCGCTCGCCCAGCTCCTCGTACGTCTGCGGCGCCAGCGCGGACACCGCCTCGCGCAGCCGAGCCGCCTCCGCCTCCATCTGCTTGGCCAGGACGGTCAGCCGCGCCACCCGCTCCCAGGCCTCGTCACGGCTGCCGGAGAGCCGGGCGAGGTACCGGTCGACCTCTTCCGTGCGGTAGCCGCGGCCACGCACGGTCGCAATGGGTGCACTCATCCGGGAAGCGCCTCTCTCGCGGGGGTTCCTGCCAAGGATGCGTCATTTGCGGGCAGAAGCCGGAATGGCCGGGCCGAGACCCTGTTCGAAGGTCTCGACCCGGCCATCCCACCGATCAACCGATCAGCATCCGATCACAGCAGTCCGTCCCACATCTGCTCCAGCAGCACCGACCACCAGCTCTCCGGCGACGCCAGCGCCGCGCTGTCGAGCCCCGCGAGATTCGCCTGGAAATCGACGGTCCAGCGGCCCGCCTGCTCCGGCGTCAGGTGCTGCCGCAGCCGCCACATGTGACCCAGCATCGCGAGGGACCGCACGAATTGCGGCAGGCTCGAATTCACGAACTGCGGCGGCACCGGGGCGCCGCCCGGACCGCCCTCCACCGGCACCGCCACGATGTTCGCCGTGCCGTACTGCACGCACAGGGCCTTGCCAAAGTCGCTGCCGACCACGAGGTACGAGCCCGCGTCCGAGGCCGGCTGCACCTGCCGCTGCGCGGCCAGTTCGGCCAGCGTCGGCACCGGCTGTCCCGGTACCGCCTGACCCCAGAAGAACGGCCCGAAGTCGACGGGGACACCCGCCCACATCAGCGTCTGCGCCACGATCTCCGGCACGCCCTGACGGGACACCGCCCGCTGCTCGAAGCGGAAGACGCCCTGCGGACCGAAGGCCCCCGCCAGCTCCTGGGCGATGGCGTCGAGCGGGATCGCCGGCTGGAGCGGGACCTGCGGCAGGGGCGCCCGTACGGGCGCGGGGCGCGCGGGACCGTCCGCCACCTGGTGCAGCTCGCTCTGGTGGGTGATGAGGTGGCGCATGCCCTGCTGACGGCTCGCGTGCTCCGTGCCGTACGGGGCCACGCTCGTGATCCGCACCTGCGGCCAGGTCTCCCGGATCATCCGGGCGCAGTAGCCGCCCGGCAGTTCGCAGGACGCCAGCTCGGTGTGCAGTTCCAGCACCTGCTGCGGCGGCACGTTCATGGCGCGCAGTTCGTACAGGATCTGCCACTCCGGGTGCGGGGTGCCGGGCGCCGAGCGGCGGATCAGCTGCTGCTCGGAGCCGTCGGGCGCACGGTAGCGAAGCACGGCCTGGTAGCCGGGGCCCACCGTGGGCGCGCCGGTGGGCGCCGGCGGCTGCGCGACCGGGCCGCCCGGCGGCGGGCCGGGGGGCGCGGGCGGGCGGCCCGCGTCGGGGCCGGGGCCGGCCAGCATCGTCGCGGCATGGTCGATCCCGCCGGCGGGCGTACCGGGCCCGCCCGGCACACCGGGAGCCCCCGGCGGACCGGGCGGCTGCGGAACACCCGGACCCGCCAACATCGTCGCCGCATGATGCGCACCACCACCGGGCGCACCGGGCGGACCCGGAGGCGCCGACGGCCGACCCCCACCCGTACCGCCCGGAACACCGGGCGGACCGGGGGGACCAGGGGGCAACGGAACACCAGGACCCGCCAACATCGTCGCGGCATGGTCGATCCCGCCGGCGGGCGTACCGGGCCCGCCCGGCGCACCGGGAGCCCCCGGCGGACCGGGCGGCTGCGGAACACCCGGACCCGCCAACATCGTCGCCGCATGATGCGCACCACCACCGGGCGCACCGGGCGGACCCGGAGGCGCCGACGGCCGACCCCCACCCGTACCACCCGGAACACCGGGCGGACCAGGGGGCAACGGAACACCAGGACCCGCCAGCATGGTGGCGGCGTGGTCGATCCCACCGGCAGGCGTACCCGGCGCAGCCGGCCCACCCGGCTGCGCGGGCGGCTGCCCGGGGCCGGGCGCGCCCGGCCGGGAGGCCTTGCTGGTCGGCGCGTCGGCGATGTCGCCCGCGTCCGGGCCGAGTGCCTGTACCACCGCCGTACGGGGCAGCCGGCTGCCCCCGGGCATCAGCGTGGTCTTGGCCTCCGGGGCGACCCCGGAGGCGGGTGCGTCGTCCAGGTCCGACCCGGACAGCGGGGGCGCGAACACGGTCGCGGGCAGCGGTACGGACGCGTCGTCCGCACCGGGGTTCACATCGGTACCCGCCCAGGGCGTGGAACCGATGGGGACCCCCGCCGGGACCCCGTCGTTGGCGGTCGGCTCGTACGGAACCTCGCCCCCGCGCCGCAGCGGTACGGCGTCCACCGGCCCGGAGGCGGCCGGAGCCGACGCCGCGTCCGTGTCCGCGTCCGCGTCCGCGTCCGACGGCAAGGCGACAGGGGAAGGGGAGGAGGAAGAGGAGACAACCGGGTCAGCACCGGGCGCGACCGGTCCGGACGCGGCCGAGGACACACCCGAGGACGCGGCCGACGACGGCCCGCGCGGGATCCCGGCCCGGTCCGCGGCCTCCTGGAGCCACTCCGGCGGACTGAGCATGAACGAGGTCTGCTCCGAGTCGATCCGCGGCGGCGGCACCGAGGCCTCCGACGCCACGGCCGCAGCCGCGGCCCCGTACTCCTCCTCGTACCGGCGGATCACCTCACCCACCGGCAGTCCGGGCCACAGCGTCACCTCCCCGCTGTCCCGGGCGATGACCAGCCGCTGCCGGCCGCCCCCGGAGACCGGGCCGGCCGCGCGGTCCTCGGCCCACACCACGAACCCGAGCCCGAACTCCCGTACGCGCACCTCACGGTGCTGGTACGCGGGCACCTCACCGTTGATCCACTCCTCGGCGCGCTCCTGCGCCTGCGCAAACGTCACCACCGCGCCGTCACCCCTCATCCGAACCGGTACTCGCCGCCGGGCCCGGCCCCGCCACGGGAACCGAGCGCGCGAATCCGCCGTCCACCATCAGACCGGCCACCGTCTCCAACTCCGGCGGATTCCCCGCCAGCCGCTCCAGAAAGGCGTCGAAATCACCGCCGCACGGCAGCAACAGCCGCTCCACGCGCTCCTGCACCGACCAGCCGTCCCGGTCGCGGGCGTCGTCGTACGGCGAGAACCACACCGAGCCGATGCCCTCGCCCTTCACCTTCAGGGCGAGCAGCCCGCCCTGGACGAAGGCCACGCACAGGTAGTCCTTCGTCAGGTGGTCCCGCAGGCACTTGTTCACGTACACCAGGTCGTTGACGGCGGCTTCGTCGCGCACCGTGAAGAACGGCTGGTCCACCAGCAGGCCCAGCTCCACGTCCAGCCCCGCGCCGACCGGCGCGCAGCCTCCCGCGGCCTTCAGGAACGAGCGGTACGCCTCCGGCAGCCGGTAGCCGAGGTCCTCCTCGACGCCCTGCACCTGCTCCTCGGAGACCGACACCACCGACTTGGGCAGGCCCAGGTGGACCGGGCGCACCTCCTGCAGCGACCGCGTCCCGCGCTTCTCGTGGTCCACCGGGGCCGTCACGAGCCCCGCGTGGTGCCGCAACAGGGCCTTCACCTCGACCGGGACCAGCTCCATGCGCCGCGAGCCCGACACGTGGTGCCAGGTCCAGCCGTGAGGGGTGGCCACCGGGCCGACCGTGTCCCACAGCTCGTGCCCGGCGGCCTGCATCGCCGCGTTCGCGGACACGCAGTCCGTCAGGCGCAGCTCGTCGACGCCGAAGCCCTCGGGGGGGTCGGCGATCTCCACCGCCGCGCGGGCGTACGCGGAGAAGTCCGGATGCCCGTTGCCGTCCATCCGCACTCCGTGGGGATGCCGAGCGGCCCGGACGGGGTCCGGGAAATGCACGACCTGCCCCGCGTAAGCGGCGTTGGGTGGCGCGGCCTGCTGCCCGAGCCGACCTGTCGTCATGGCGGTAGCCCCCTGCTGGATCTGGCTGGTTCACCACAGCCTATGCGCTGGGGCAAGAGGCTCACCCGCGCCGGAGCCGCACCCTCCGGACAGGGCCGGGAACATCCGAATTGATACGAATATTCGACCCCGCTTCCACATGACAGGTGACGTTTGGCAGGCTGTCCCCGCAGCACGGGGGCGTGCGCGACCGCGGCCACCACCGCCGCCACGGGAGGGAAAGCGCGACCATGCACCACACGGCAACACGGCCGGATCCGGCCGACACCGCCGCAGCAGGCCCGGAAGGACCCGCGGCAACGGCAGCACCCGACGGCACAGGAGGCCCGGAAGGACCGCAGGCACCGCAAGGCCTGCCGGCACCGCACGGAGCCCTGGTACGGAGAGGCCCCGGCGGCCCCGCCGAACCGGGCGGCCCGGCCGGAGACCCCCGCCTGCGCTGGGGCAGCGCCGACGGCCGCCCCACCCCGCCCGTCCTGCGCTTCCGGCGCGACGGCATCCTGCCCACGGTGGCCGCCGCCCTCTCCGTACGCGGCGAGACCCTCACCGGCACCGCGGGCAAGGCCGACCATCCACCGGCGCTGCACCCCCTCGTCCAGGACTTCCTGGACACCCTCACCAGCGGCCAGCGCGAACGCTTCACCGGCCGGTGCCCCGAGGCGATCCTGCTCTCCCGCCACCTGGCCGGCGTCGAGGGCGCCCGCTCCAAGCGCGCCTCCCGCAAGCCCCTCACGGCGAGCGAGGCGCGCCGCTCCCTCAAGCACTCGAAGATCACCGCCCGCCGCATCCGCGAGGACGGCGACCCGCTCCACGGCAGCTACGCACCCCCCTGCCGCTCCTGCGAGGCCCTCCTCGCCCACTTCGGCGTACGCTCCGTCGACCTCACCCCAGCCGAGTAGCCATGACCCCCACCTCCGCCTCGTACGACCGCTCCGCGGCGACCCGCTTCCCGGCCGCCGTCAACTCCGCCCTGCGCACCGCCGGCTGGGAGCCCGGCCGCTGGGACATCAAGCAGGCCGAGTACTGGGCCGACGCGCTCCGGGACCACACCACCCCCGCCGGACACCGGCACACCGTCTTCCCCGCCGCCGTCGAGGCCTGGGCCGAATTCGGCGGCCTCACCGTCACCGCGCCCGGGCCCGGGCGCCAGATAGCACCCGTCCCCGTGCGGATCGACCCCCTCACCGGCCTCCACCTGGCCCGGACCTTCGCCGACCTCGGCCGCGCCCTGTCCACCGAGCTCTGCCCCCTTGGCGTCGAGGCCGACGGGGGCTCCCACCTCGCCATCGACCGCGAGGGCCGCGCGTACGGCATCGACCACACCGGCGACTGGTACCTCGGAATGAGTGTGGACGAGGCCCTCACCCTCCTCCTGACGGGCCTCCAGCCCACCCGCCTCACCACGGCCTGACCCCCGCCCGGGACGCCGGCCCGTCCGCGACGCCGGCCCGTCCGCGACGCCGGCCCGGACGGGGCTCGGCCCCGGACGGGGGTCACCGCGCGGGCAAGGCGCCCGCCGCGGGGGGCGGGGGTCGGGCTGCGGGCGCTACCGTGCGGCCGCGCCCTGGCGCGAGGGCAGCACCACCGAGACCCGGAAGCCGCCCGCGTCCGTCGGCCCGGACACGAAGACCCCGCCCAGCCCGAGCACCCGCTCGCGCATCCCGACGAGGCCGTTGCCCCCGCTGGGCAGCCCCGGCTCGGCGGAGCTGCCGTCGCAGGGCCCGTTTTCCACCTGCATCGCCACCTCGCCCTCCCGGTGGGCGAGCCGCACCACGACGCGGGCGCCCGGCGCGTGCTTGTGGCAGTTGGTCAGCGCCTCCTGCACCACCCGGTACGCCGTCTGCTCCACCTCCGCCGGGTACCGCGCCCCCTCGCCCCGCACCACCACCTCCACGGCCATCCCGGCCGCTCGCGACTGGCCGACCAGCACCTCCAGCTCCCCGAGCGTGGGTCCGTCGTCGGTGCCCCCGGTCGGCGGCGCGGCCACCGCCGCCACCGCCGCGGCCGCCACCGCCGCCGCGGGTGTCGGCTTCCCCGCGGCCCCGGCCCGCAGCACCCCGAGCATCTCCCGCAGCTCCGTCAGCGCCTGCCGCCCCATGTCCCCCACGAGAGCCGCGTTCTTCACGGCTCGCGCCGGGTCCTTCAGCGCCACCGCCTCCAGGGCCGCGGCGTGCACCACCATCAGGCTCACCCGGTGCGCGACGACGTCGTGCATCTCGCGGGCGATCCGGGTCCGCTCCTCCGTACGGGCCCACTCGGCCCGCTCCTCCGCCCGGTCGGCCAGCAGCGACAACTCCCGCTCCAGGGAGTCCGCCCGCTCCTGGAGGCTCTCCATCAGCCGCCGCCGGGCCCCGATGTAGAGGCCGAACAGCACCGGCGGCACCGTCAGCGCCACCGCCACGAACGCCGCCAGGACGACGACCAGCGTCGCGTCGGCCTCCACGTCCCCGCGGGTGCGCAGGTACATCACGACGAAGGTCGCGGACAGCGACATCGAGGCCAGCGTGGCGATGATCCGCCGCGGCACCTCGGACGACGCCAGCGAGTACAGGCCCACGACCGCGAGCAGGAACCCCATCGTGGCCGGCGCCACGGCGATCCCGACCAGCACCACCGCGATCGGCCAGCGGCGCCGCAGCACGAGCACCGATCCCACCAGGAACCCGAACAGCACTCCGAGCACGGTCGGCGCGCCCGTCTCGGCGGCGAAGGCCACCCCCTCCCAGGCGCACTCGGCGGCGGACAGCCCGCCGAGCACCACGTCCCCCACGGCATCCCGCCGCCGCGTCCACCACAAAGGCGGCCCAGCGCGGCCTTGCTCTTCCCCCGTACTGGTCATGCCGTCCAGCGTACGCAGCGCCCCCAGCACGCCCGCGACCGATATTCCGCGTCCCATAAGGTGGCGATCCATACCGTCGCATCGAGGGGCGGTGGTGCGGCATAGTAGGTGCCGTCGACTCGACCACGCAGCCTTGATGTTCGGTTTAGTCGCGAATAGTCCCCTGTGGTGTAATTGGCAGCACTGAGGCTTTTGGTGCCTTATGTTCGGGTTCGAGTCCTGACAGGGGAGCTCCACACGTACGGGTCCTGACCTCCGCGGTCGGGACCCGCCTTCGTTCGGGGGCCCGGGGCCCCGGCTATCCTTCACGGGTCCACCCCCGAAGCCGAAGGGCCCACCCGTGAGCGCCAACCGCCCGGCAGCCGTCGTCGTACTCGCAGCGGGGGAAGGCACCCGCATGAAGTCGGCCACCCCCAAGGTGCTGCACGAGATCTGCGGGCGCTCGCTCGTCGGTCACGTCGTCGCCGCCTCCCGCGAACTGGACCCCGCCCACCTCGTCGTCGTCGTCGGGCACGCCCGCGAGCAGGTCACCGCGCACCTCACCGCCTTCGACCCCGCGGTCCGCACCGCCGTCCAGTACGAGCAGAACGGCACCGGGCACGCCGTCCGGATGGCGCTCGAAGAGCTCGGCGGCGACGTCACGGGCACCGTGATCGTCGTCTGCGGCGACACCCCGCTGCTGACCGGCGAGACGCTCCGGCAGCTCGCGCGGACGCACGGGGCCGACGGCAACGCCGTCACCGTGCTCACCGCCGAGGTGCCCGACTCCACCGGCTACGGACGCATCATCCGGGGCGCCGACGGCGCGGTGACCGGCATCGTCGAGCACAAGGACGCCACCGACGCCCAGCGCGCCGTCCGCGAGATCAACTCCGGGGTCTTCGCCTTCGACGGGGCCCTCCTCGCCGACGCCCTCGGCAAGGTCCGCACCGACAACAGCCAGGGCGAGGAGTACCTCACGGACGTCCTCGGCATCCTGCGCGAGGCCGGCCACCGCGTCGGCGCAGCGGTCGGCGGCGACCACCGCCAGATCCTCGGGATCAACAACCGCGTGCAGCTCGCCGAGGCCCGCGCCCTGCTGAACGCGCGCCTGCTGGAGCAGGCCATGCTCGCCGGGGTGACGGTCGTGGACCCGGCCAGTACGTTCGTGGACGTGACCGTCACCTTCGGCCAGGACGCGCTCGTCCACCCGGGGACCCAGCTCCTCGGGGCCACGCACGTCGCGGAGCGGGCCGAGGTGGGCCCCAACACCCGCCTGACGGACACGACCGTGGGCGCGGGCGCCCGGGTGGACAACACCGTGGCGGACGGCGCCGTCGTGGGCCCGGACGCGACCGTGGGCCCCTTCGCGTACCTGCGTCCCGGCACCCGGCTCGGCGCGAAGGCCAAGGCCGGTACGTACGTGGAGATGAAGAACGCGACGATCGGCGAGGGCACCAAGGTGCCGCACCTGTCGTACGTGGGCGACGCGACGATCGGCGAGTACACCAACATCGGTGCGGCCAGCGTGTTCGTGAACTACGACGGTGAGAGCAAGCACCACACCACCGTCGGCTCCCACTGCAAGACGGGCTCCGACAACATGTTTGTGGCGCCGGTCACCATCGGGGACGGCGCCTACACGGCGGCCGGATCGGTGATCACCAAGGACGTGCCGCCCGGCGCGCTGGCCGTGGCCCGCGGCCAGCAGCGCAATATCGAGGGCTGGGTGGCCCGCAAGCGCCCGGGGAGCGCCGCCGCGACGGCGGCGCGGTCGGCGGGCGCGGAGGACTCCGGCCACCACTGAGGTGAACGGGCCGGAAACGGCTGCGCCTGCGACGGCGTACCGTGATAGGTGCACGCAATTCGGCTGGCTCACCGTGTGCGGGACGGACGCACGCGGGGGCGAGCAGCTTTCAACACGTCTGAGGAGACAGTGCTGTGACCGGGATCAAGACGACCGGCGAGAAGAAGCTGATGCTCTTCTCCGGCCGCGCCCACCCCGAGCTGGCCGAGGAGGTCGCGCACCAGCTGGGAGTCGGCCTCGTGCCGACCAAGGCTTTCGACTTCGCGAACGGTGAGATCTACGTCCGCTTCCAGGAGTCGGCTCGCGGCGCGGACTGCTTCCTGATCCAGAGCCACACGGCTCCGATCAACAAGTGGATCATGGAGCAGCTGATCATGATCGACGCGCTGAAGCGCGCGTCGGCTCGCTCCATCACCGTCATCGTGCCGTCCTACGGGTACGCCCGCCAGGACAAGAAGCACAAGGGCCGCGAGCCGATCTCGGCCCGTCTGGTCGCCGACCTGCTGAAGACCGCGGGTGCGGACCGCATCCTCACGGTCGACCTGCACACGGACCAGATCCAGGGGTTCTTCGACGGCCCGGTGGACCACCTGTCGGCCCTGTCGGTCCTCGCGGACTACGTCGGCGCCAAGGTGGACCGCTCCAAGCTGACGATCGTCTCCCCGGACGCCGGCCGCGTGCGCGTCGCCGACCGCTGGTGCGACCGCCTGGACGCCCCGCTGGCGATCGTGCACAAGCGCCGTGACAAGGACGTCGCCAACCAGGTGACCGTCCACGAGGTCGTCGGTGAGGTCAAGGGCCGCGTCTGCGTCCTGGTCGACGACATGATCGACACCGGTGGCACCATCTGCGCCGCGGCCGAGGCGCTCTTCGCGCACGGCGCGGAGGACGTCATCGTGACGGCCACGCACGGCATCCTGTCGGGCCCCGCCGCCGACCGCCTGAAGAACTCCAAGGTCAGCGAGTTCGTCTTCACGAACACCCTGCCGGACCCGTCCGACCTGGAGCTCGACAAGATCACGGTGCTGTCCATCGCCCCGATGGTCGCCCGCGCCGTGCGCGAGGTCTTCGAGGACGGCTCGGTCACCAGCCTCTTCGAGGAGCAGCAGTAGCCGCTGCGCGGTAGATCCTTTTGGGTTCGGCCTCCCCCGCCGGGTACACTCCACGAGTTGCTCGGCGAGGGAGGCCGTACCTGTTTCCGGTACGGACGCTCCGTTATCGACGCGCTCTTCGTAGCAGGCCGTTCCGGCCGGGTGACCAGTTCCGTCCTTCCGTCACCCCACGAGGAGTGAGCATGTCCGAGGTCAAGCTTTCCGCCGAGCTCCGCACGTCCTTCGGCAAGGGCTCCGCCCGCCAGGCCCGCATCGCGGGCAAGGTGCCCGGCGTCATCTACGGTCACGGCACCGCCCCCCAGCACGTCGACGTCGAGGGCCACGGCCTGCTGCTCGCGCTGCGCACCCCGAACGTCCTGCTCTCCCTGGACATCGCGGGCGCCGGCACCGAGCTGGTCATCCCGAAGGCCGTCCAGCGTCACCCGCTGAAGCGCTCGATCTCGCACGTCGACTTCCTGATCGTCAAGAAGGGCGAGAAGGTCACCGTCGACGTCGCGATCGTCACCGAGGGCGACCTGGCCGTCGGCGGCAACATGCTGGAGACCCTCCAGAACACCATCTCCGTCGAGGCCGAGGCCACGCACATCCCGACCGAGGTCACCGTCTCGATCGAGGGCCTGCAGGCCGGCGACACCATCCACGCCAAGGACCTGGTCCTCCCGAAGGGCACCACCCTGGCCGTCGACGGCGACATCGCCGTCCTCCAGGTCGTCGCCCCGCAGGCCGAGGAGCCGTCCGCCGAGGCCGAGGGCACCGAGGCCTGAGCCTCCCCTTCCCCTTACGGCACGTACTGACCGACCGCCGTCCGGCTCCACTGGAGCGGGACGGCGGTCGTTCCCGCTCAAGGAGCTTGTGATGTCGGACGACGCGGCGCCCTGGCTGATCGTCGGCCTGGGCAACCCGGGGCCGGAGTACGCCGGCAACCGCCACAACATCGGGTTCATGGTGGCGGACCTGCTGGCGGACCGGATCCGCGGGAGGTTCAAGGCGCACAAGGCCCGGGCCCAGGTGGTCGAGGGCCGCATCGGGCCGCCGGGGCCGGGCAACCGCCGGGTGGTGCTGGCCAAGCCCATGACGTACATGAACCTCTCCGGCGGCCCGGTGACGGCGCTGCGCGACTTCTACAAGGTGGCGCCGGAGCGGATCGTCGCGGTCCACGACGAGCTGGACCTCGACTACCCGACGCTGCGCCTGAAGCTGGGCGGCGGGGACAACGGCCACAACGGCCTGAAGTCGATGACGAAGTCGATGGGCCCGGACTACCACCGCGTCCGCTGCGGCATCGGCCGTCCCCCGGGCCGGATGCAGGTCGCGGACTTCGTGCTGAAGGACTTCTCCTCGACGGAGCGCAAGGAGCTGGACTGGTTCGTGGACCGGGCGGCCGACGCGGTGGAGTGCCTGATCTCCGACGGCCTGGAGCGCGCGCAGTCCACGTACAACACGTAGGCGTACGGGAGCCCCCGCACCTTCGAGCTTCGAGGTGCGGGGGCTCCCGTGTGTCGTGGCCCGGGGGCCGGTCAGCCGGTCAGCCGGTGTTGCGCAGGCCTGCGGCGACGCCGTTGACGGTGAGCAGCAGGGCGCGGGCGAGCAGCGGGTCGGCCTCCTCGCCGCGGGCTGCGGCGGCGCGCTGGCGGGCGAGCAGCGAGACCTGGAGGTAGGAGATGGGGTCCAGGTAGGCGTCGCGGACGGAGAAGGTCTGCTGGAGGACCGGGTGGGAGTCCAGGAGCTTCTCGCCGCCGGTGATGCGCAGGACCTCGCGGACCGTGAGCTCGTGCTCGGCCTCGATGCGGGCGAAGACGTGCTTGAGGTTCTCGGGCACGAGGGTGTCGACGTAGTGCCGGGCGATCCGCAGGTCGGTCTTGGCCAGGGTCATCTCGACGTTGGACAGGAAGTTGCGGAAGAAGTGCCAGCGCTCGCCCATCTCGGCGAGCGCGTCGTCCTGGCCGGCCTCGCGCAGGGCCTTGAGGCCCGAGCCGACGCCGTACCAGCCGGGGACGATCTGGCGGGACTGGGTCCAGCCGAAGACCCACGGGATGGCGCGCAGTCCGTCGAGGCCCGCGCCGGAGTCGGGGCGGCGCGAGGGGCGGGACCCCAGGTGCAGGTCGGCGAGCTGGTCCACGGGCGTGGCCGCGAAGAAGTACGCGGGCAGGTCGGGGTCCTCGACGAGCGCGCGGTAGGCGGCGTGGGCGGCGTCGGAGACCGTGTCCATGGCCGCGTCCCAGCGGGCGAGGGCCTCGTCGGACTGGCGGGGGGCGGTGTGCAGGGCGGAGGCCTGCAAGGTGGCCGCGACGGTCAGTTCGAGGTTCTCGCGGGCCAGGGAGGGGACGAGGTACTTGTCGGAGATGACCTCGCCCTGCTCGGTGACCTTGATCTCGCCCTCCAGGGTGCCCCAGGGCTGGGCGAGGATGGCGTCGTGCGAGGGGCCGCCGCCGCGGCCGACGGTGCCGCCGCGGCCGTGGAAGAGGCGCAGCCGCACGCCGTAGCGGTGGGCGACGTCGCGCAGTCGGCGCTGGGCGCGGTGGATCTCCCACTGGGAGGTGGTGATGCCGCCGAACTTGCTGGAGTCGGAGTAGCCGAGCATGACCTCCTGGACGTCGCCCCGCAGCGAGACCAGGCGGCGGTAGGAGGGGTCGGCGAGCATCTCGTCGAGGATGACGTCGGCGGCGCGCAGCTCGTCGGTGGTCTCCAGGAGCGGCACGATGCCGATCTTGGCCCAGCCGCCGTGCAGGTCGATCAGGCCGGCCTCGCGGGCGAGGACGGCGGCGGCGAAGACGTCGTCGGCGCCCTGGCACATCGAGATGATGTACGACTCGATGACCTCGGGGCCGAACTTCTCGAAGGCGTCCTTGATGGCGAAGAAGACGCCGAGGGTCTTCTGGCCGGCGGCGTCGAGGGGTGCCGGGGTGGGGGCCAGCGGGCGCCGGGAGCGGAGCTCCTTGGCGAGCAGCTTGCCGCGGTACTCGCGCGGCATGTCGGCGTACCGCCAGGACTCCTCGCCGAGGCGGTCGAAGAGCTGGCCGAGCGCGTGGTGGTGGGCGTCCGCGTGCTCGCGCACGTCCATGGTGGCGAGCTGGAGCCCGAAGGCGGCCAGGGTCCGGATGGTGCGGTCCATGCGGCCGTCGGCGAAGAGCGCGCCGCGGTGCTCGCGCAGGGAGGTCTGGATGAGGGTGAGGTCGGCGAGGAGTTCGGCGGTGCCGAGGTAGTCGCGGCCCTCTTCGTGGGAGGTGCCCTTGGCGAGTCGCTCGCGGGTGTTGACGAGCTTCTGGCGGATGCAGGTGGCCTTGAGGCGGTAGGGCTCCTCGGCGTTCAGCCGCTTGTAGCGCGGGCTGATCTCGGGGAGGCGCTCCAGGTCGGCCTGGAGGGAGGCGAGGAGCTCCTCGGTGGCGCCGGTGTAGCGGATGGAGTTCGACAGCAGGCCGCGCAGGAAGTCGACGAGTTCGAGGGCGTCGGTGATGCCGTGCTCGTGCTGGAGGATCAGCACGTCCCGGGTGACGTCGGGGGTGACGTTCGGGTTGCCGTCGCGGTCGCCGCCGATCCAGGTGCCGAAGGTCAGCGGGCGGGTGCCGGGGGGCAGCTCGACGCCGACGCGCTGGAGTTCGGCGGCGAGGTCTTCGAGGACGTCGCCGACGGCGCCGGCGTGCAGCTCGTCGAGGTAGTAGATGGCGTTGCGGGCCTCGTCGGCGGGCTCGGGGCGCACCACTCGGAGCTCGTCGGTCTGCCATACGAGGTCGATGTTCTCGGCCAGGCGCAGGTCGTGGCGCCGGCGGTCGCCGGCGCCGGTGACGGGCTCCTCCAGCAGGGCGGCGATGCGGCGCAGCTTGTTGAGGACGCTGCGGCGGGCCGCTTCGGTGGGGTGGGCCGTGAAGACCGGGCGGACGTTGAGGTTCTTGACCGTCTCGCGCAGGTGGTCGGGGTCGGCGTCCTTGAGCATGTCGGCGGTGCGGGCGAGGAGCCCGCCCTCGGCGGCGCGGTGGGCGCGCAGCTCCTTGCCGCGGTGCACCTGCTCGGTGACGTTGGCGAGGTGGAAGTAGGTGGAGAAGGCGCGGACCAGCTTGGCCGCGGTCTCCAGACCGATGTCGCCGAGCAGCGCGGCGGCGGCTTCGCCGTCGGTGCGGGTGAGGGCGCGGACGCGTTCGACGAGGTCGAGGAGGTCTTGGCCCTCCTGTCGTACGAGGGTCTCCCCGAGAAGGTCGCCGAGGCGGCGGATGTCCGCGCGCAGCTCCGCGTTCGCGGTGGCGGCCTGGGTGAGGGGGGCGGCCGGCTGGGAGGCCCGGGGGGCCTGGTCAGCACTGCTCACAGGTGCGGCTCCTTGCAGTGTTTCGAGCTACGGGGCGGTGGGCTCCCGGCCGCGCGCGGCGGTGCCTCCCCCAGACTTCGTCTGGGAGGGGTCCCCGGCTGGTGCGCAGCCCGGGCTGCCCGTGCGGACCGCGCTGTCCGACGACACCAGGATAGGTGTCGGACTGCCGTGTCCGGGCAGTTGTCTCGCGAGGCGGCTCCGGGGCGGGCGGTGTACGCCCTGTGGAGGCGCTACGCGCCTTCGTTCACGGGGCGTGTACGGCGTGTGGCGGACCGCTCCGGCCGCACCCCACTTGCCCCCGCTCCTCGATTTGCCATACTTACGATGCCGTAGGTTACGGGTCCGTAGGCTCCGTGCCACCCGGTTCCGCCCGTGCTCGGGGCGGCGCCCTTCCCGCTGACTCCTCACCCCCCAGGGGGCCCCATGCCCACCCCGCCCGATCTGATCGAGGACGCCTCCGCGCAGTCCGACACCGCCGTGTCCGCGACGCTCGGCGGCGAGAACAAACGGTCCGTGGAGCAGATCGCCCTGCTGCTGTTCATCACCCTGCCCTTCGTGGCGCTGCTGGCCGCGGTCCCGCTGGCCTGGGGCTGGGGGGTGAGCTGGCTGGACCTCGGCCTGATGATCTTCATGTACTTCCTGGCGTGCCACGGGATCACCATCGGCTTCCACCGCTACTTCACGCACGGCTCCTTCAAGGCGAAGCGGCCGCTGCGGATCGCGCTGGCCGTCATGGGGTCCATGGCGGTGGAGGGTCCGGTGGTGCGCTGGGTCGCCGACCACCGCAAGCACCACAAGTTCTCCGACCACGAGGGCGACCCGCATTCGCCGTGGCGGTTCGGCGAGACGCTGCCGGCGCTGATGAAGGGCCTGTGGTGGGCGCACATCGGATGGCTCTTCGACGAGGAGCAGACCGACCAGCAGAAGTACGCCCCGGACCTGGTCAGGGACCCGGTGATCCGGCGGATCTCGCGCGACTTCATCTTCTGGACGATCTTCTCGCTGGCGATCCCGCCGCTGGTGGGCGGTCTGGTGACGATGTCCTGGTGGGGTGCGTTCACGGCGTTCTTCTGGGGTTCGCTGGTGCGGGTGGCGCTGCTGCACCACGTGACCTGGTCGATCAACTCGATCTGTCACGCGGTGGGCAAGCGGCCGTTCAAGTCCCGCGACCGCTCGGGCAACGTGTGGTGGCTGGCGGTGCTCTCCTGCGGGGAGTCCTGGCACAACCTGCACCATGCCGATCCGACCTCGGCGCGGCACGGCGTGCTGCGCGGCCAGGTCGATTCGAGTGCGCGGTTGATCCGCTGGTTCGAGCTGCTGGGCTGGGCCACGGACGTGCGCTGGCCGTCCGCGGCCCGCATCGACGCCCGGCGCAGGGGCGACGAGCCGAACGCGGCATGATGGGGGGTGTGGCGATCGACGGCAGCAGTTCCAGCAGCGACAAGCCCCGGCGCGGTCGCCGGGTCAGGATGACGGGCGCCGAGCGGCGTCAGCAACTGCTGGACATCGGTCGCGCCCTCTTCGCCGAGAAGGGCTTCGAGGGCACGTCGGTGGAGGAGATCGCGGCGAAGGCCGGGGTCTCCAAGCCGGTGGTGTACGAGCACTTCGGCGGCAAGGAGGGCCTGTACGCGGTCGTGGTGGACCGGGAGATGCGCCAGCTGCTGGACGGGGTGACGAGCGCGCTGACGGCCGGGCACCCGAGGGAGCTGCTGGAGCAGGCCGCGTTCGCGCTGCTGGACTACATCGAGTCGTACACGGACGGCTTCCGCATTCTGGTGCGGGATTCGCCGGTGGCCCAGTCGACGGGCACCTTCGCCTCGCTGATCAGTGACATCGCCACGCAGGTGGAGGACATCCTGGGGCTGGAGTTCAAGGCCCGCGGCTTCGACCCGAAACTGGCCCCGCTGTACGCGCAGGCGCTGGTCGGGATGGTGGCGCTGACCGGGCAGTGGTGGCTGGAGACCCGGCAGCCGAAGAAGGCCGAGGTCGCGGCCCACCTGGTGAACCTGTGCTGGCACGGGCTGGAGAACCTGGAGGCGAAGCCCCAGCTGGTGGGCCGCCGCAAGAGCTGAGCGGGCGGCGGCCCCGCATCGCCCCGAGCCCGGAAGGTTGTACGGAAAACCACTTCTACCTCGGGAAACGCAGCGGTACTGTGTGATCACTTCCCGGGGGGGACGTACGGACGATCCGCAGCGCCGCGTTCCGCGTGCGCCGGTCGTCGTCGTGACGGCCACCCGGTTCTACCTGCGATCACGGGGGAACCCTCTTGCGCTCTTCGCGCCTCGGCCGCATCGCGGCCTGCACCGCCCTTGCCCTCTCTGCGGGCACCCTGCTCTCCGTCGGCCAGGCCACCGCCGCCGGCAAGGCCTCGGACCGCCCGGCGCCCGCCGCGGCCAAGGCCTCGACCGCCCCCAAGTCCACCGTCCCGCACGCCGCCACCCCGGCGCCGGGCGTCGTGGCACCGAAGGCGACCACCAAGGACAAGGGCGCGCGCGCCGCGGCTCCGCAGAGCCTCGCGGCCGCGAGCAGCGTGGCGCAGCCGCGTCTGGACCTCGACGGCGACGGCTTCAGCGACCTGGTCTTCCGCTCGACCCTCGGCTACGCCGGTGTCTTCGCGACGGGCGCCCCCGCGGGCGACCCGTCCACCGACTTCCGCATCGAGGGCGACGAGTCCGAGACGGTCAAGGACATCATCGCCCTCGGCAACGTCGGCGGCGGCTGGAACCCCGAGATCCTCACGCTCACCTTCGACGGCAAGCTCCAGCTCCGCGAGACCTCCGGCGGCACGGCCGGCGCTCCGAAGTGGACCGGCACCGGCTGGCAGGTCTACAACCGCGTCATCGCGGCGGGCGACCTGAACAAGGACGGCCGTCCGGACCTGCTCGCCCGTACGCACGCCGGCGACCTGTACTACTACAAGAGCACCGGCAACCTCTCCAACCCGTTCGCGGACCGGGTCAAGGTCAGCGGCGGCTGGAACCAGTACGACCAGATCGTCGGCCTGAGCGACATCGACGGCGACGGCGACGGCGACGTCATGGGCCGCACCTACACGGGCGACCTGTTCGTCCACAAGGGCACCGGCAACGGCGCCGGCCCGCTGGAGTGGCGGAACCAGATCGCCAGCGGCTGGACCGGCTACACCCAGATCATCGCGGCCGACGACATCGACGGCGACGGCAAGGCCGACATGATGGGCGTCACCGTCACCGGTGACCTCTTCTGCCACTTCTCCGAGGGCAACGGCCTGTTCTCCGCGCAGTACGACTGCGGCTCGAACTGGAAGAGCACCGAGCTCTTCCTCGGCTCGGGCGTCACGCCGGTCTACGGCAAGCACAACGTCGGCACCCTCGACGCCGGCGGCCAGTACTGGTCGCACGACGCCAAGAGCGACGGCTCGCTCTTCGATCCGCGCAAGGCCGGCGACTTCGTCTGGCCGGACGACGGGTCGAAGCTGGTCGTGGCCTCGGGCCTGGACAAGGTGAACTGGGGCCACAAGTTCCAGTTCAACCAGTGGGGCCTGACCAACCGCAGCACGAACCAGTCGATCGCCGGTGACTGGTGGGGCGTCACGAACCTGGTCGTCGGCGGCGGCGACGTCTCCGGCGACGGCAAGGGCGACCTGCTGACCCGCGACATCTGGGGCAGCCTCTACGTCCACCAGGGCAACGGCACCGGCAACGCCTTCGCCGCCCCGGTCAACGTCGGCAACGGCTGGGACCAGTACCGGCTGGTCGCCTCCGGTGACTTCAACGGCGACGGCTACGCCGACGCGGTCGGCATCACGAACGGCGGCGACCTGTACTTCCACCCGGGCGCCGGCAAGGCGAACGCGCCGTTCGCCGCCCGCTGGCTGGTCGGCGGGGGCTACCAGGCCTACAAGGACGCCGTGTCCCCCGGTGACCTGACCGGTGACGGCAAGGCGGACCTGGTCCTGACCGACGCCAACGGCAACGTGTTCCGCTCCGAGGGCGGCAAGAGCCTCTTCGGCAGCGAGGTCCTCACCGCGCCCGTCTTCTTCAAGGGCAACCTGAACTACCGCACCATCGGCTGACCGCCCGACACCTGCACGACGGCGCCCCGCCACCGGAGATCCTCCGGTGGCGGGGCGCCGTCGTGCCGCGGGGCCCGCGG
>NZ_JBHXSC010000046.1:0-58243 GCF_042716505.1 Streptomyces sp. NPDC058674 | reverse complement strand
CGTTGTGGGGTCACCGGTCCTGCACCCCCCCCCCGCACACGCAAATCGCCCGCCCCCCCGCCACCCTACGGTTAATTTAACCACACTACACCCCTCCGGGGGGCGCCACTGACAACCGTCCGTCGCGCCTTCGGCATATCCGCTTGAGTTCATCCGCGGCGGGTCACCGGACCGAACGGCGACCGCCTGAACGGGAGATCGGGGGTGCCACTCGTGCGGATCGGACTGCTCACCGAAGGTGGTTATCCGTATGTCACCGGAGAGGCCAGGCTGTGGTGCGACCGGCTCGTGCGCGGGCTCCCGCAGCACGAGTTCGAGCTGTACGCGCTGAGCCGCAGCGCCGAGCAGGAGCGCACCCGGGTCCCGCTGCCGGAGCACGTCACCCGGGTCCGCACCGCCCCGCTGTGGGCGCCGGCGGACGACGGGCGCTCGTACAACCGCCGGGAGCGGCGCCGGTTCGCCGGCTGTTTCACGGAGCTGGTCCACGGGATCTGCGCCGGTCGGCCCGAGTCCTTCGGCTCCGGCCTGTACGGGCTGGCCGAACTCGCCCGCGAGCAGGGCGGCCTCTACGCGGCCCTGCGCTCGGAGTCCGCCGTGCGCGCCGTGGAGTCCGCCTGCCGGGCGCCGGGCGCGGGACGCGCCGTACAGGCCGCCCGGGTCCCGGACCTGCTGGAGTTCGTAGACGAACTCGAGCGCATGCTGCGGCCGCTGTCCCTGGACTGGTACGGGGAGTCCGGCCTCGGCGGGGTGGACGTCGGCCATGCGGCGGCGGGCGGGGTGGCCGCGCTCCCCGGACTGCTGGCCAAACGCTTCTTCGGAGTTCCGCTGCTGGTCACCGAGTACGGGATCCAGCTGCGGGCCCACTACCTCGACCAGGGCCCCGAGTCCCGGCCCGCCGTCCGGGCCCTGCTCGCGGCCTTCCACGTCCGGCTGGCCGGCGAGATCTACGCACGGGCCGACCTGCTGACCCCGGGCAACGCCCACGCCCGACGCTGGCAGGAGCGCTGCGGAGCCTCCCGGGACCGGATCCGGACGGTCTACCCCGGCATGGAGGCGGACCGATTCGCCACCGTCGGCGAGGCGGCCGACTGCGGTGACCCGGACACGCTGGTGTGGGTCGGCCGGGTCGAGCCCGCCAAGGACCTCATCGCACTCCTGCACGCCTTCGCCGAGGTCCGCCGGGCCGAACCCCGCGCCCGGCTGCGGATCTTCGCCACCGCCGTGGCCCCCCGGTACCTCGCCGACTGCAGGTCCCTGGCGGCGCAGCTCTTCCCCGACGAGGCGGTCGACGCCGTGACCGCCGGGGAGAACCCCGTCACCTTCGAGGAGATCGGCGGGCCCGACACCCCCTCCACCGCGGAGGCGTACGGCTCCGGGCGGGTGGTCGTGCTCTCCTCCGTGATCGAGGGCTTCCCGATCACCCTGGCCGAGGCGATGTTCTGCGGCCGGGCCACGGTCTCCACCGACGTCGGCGCGGTCCGCGAGGTCATCGGCGGCACCGGACTGGTCGTGCCGCCCCGCAACCCGCGCGCCCTCGCCGACGCCTGCCTCTCGCTGCTGCGCGACCCCGAACGGGCCCAGCGGCTCGGTTCGGCGGCCCGCGCCCGGGCCCTCGAACTCTTCACGGTCGAGCAGAACGTGTCCGCCTTCCAGGGGATCTACCTGCGGCTGCTCGCCGGCGGCTGCGCCCGCCCGGACGGGGAGATCCCCTTCGCACAGCCCCCGGAGGCCCGGGTCCCCGGCCACTGGACCACCCCCACCTGGGCACCCGTGCCGGAGGCGACCGCATGACCACCCTCGACGCACGGGCTTCCGTACCGGAGCCGGACACCGCGGCGGCCGACACCGCGGCGGCCGATGCCGTGGCGGCCGACAGCGCGGCGGCCGACACCGCCGGTGCGGTCCCGCCGCCGGCCGCGCCGCCCGGGGGACCCCTCCCGCCCGGGGGACCCCGTCCGCCCCAGGACGTCCGACCGCCCCAGGACGCCGGACCGCGGGCCGGGGCCCGGCGGCGGACCGGCGGGGACCCGGTGAAGGCGCTCATCCACCGCCACCAGGACCTGTGCGCACGGGCCGTGGACCCCCTGGAGATCGCCGCCGGGCTGGAGGCCCACGGCATCACGGACCGCACCGCGGCCCGATTCCGGCACCGGGACGTCTTCTCGCTGGCCGAGGAGCTGTACGCCCGTACCCCCCGCGGAGAGGGCGCCCCCGGGCCCCGCGGGGAGCCGCTCCCGGCGGCGGGCACGGCCGGCCCCCGCGCCCCGCGCGAGATCGGCTGCGCCCTGCTGCCCGGCGCCCTCGCGCTCGGCGCCGCCGCCACCGGGCAGCCGTGGGCCGGACCCGTCGCCGCGGTCGCCGCCGTGGCCGCGCTGGTGTGGCCCGGACGGGCCGCCGGAGGCCGCTTCCCCTACACCGCGCACCTGCTCGCCGCGGCCGCGGTGGGCTGGGCCGCCCACCGGCACGGCCCCGGCCTCGCCGTCGCCCTCGCGCTGGCCGTGGCCCCCGGGCACCTGGTCGCCGCCGGGTTCGCCGCCCGGGCCCGGTCCCGGCTGGCCGGCAGCCGCGCCCTGGAGGACTTCGCCGCCCGGGCCCGGCCGCTGCTGGTCGGCGCCGTCGCCGTGTTCACCGCGGCCGCCGGCGGGGCCGCCGCCCTCGCCGGAGCGCCGCTGACCACGGCCGTGGCGCTCGCGCTGCTGCTGTTCCTGACGCGGCTGCTGCTCCGCCACGGCGCCGACCGGCGGCCCGTCGCGGCGGCCCTGGCGCTCGCCCTGGTCCCGGCCCCGGCCGCGGCCCTCGCGGCCGCGGCGGGGCTCCTCGTACACGGCGTCCTCACCCTGTCCCGCGCGTCCGCCCATGCGCGGCCCTGAACCCCGTCCCCGTGACGGTCACCGCACTTCGGAGCCGACGCCGGAGCGCGTACCCCTGTCCCCGCCCCATCCACCCACCCGCAAGGAGACACAGGACATGACCGGCCAGCCAACCGACCAAGGGGCCACGCGATGAGGGTGCTGCTGATCGGAGCCAACGGATACCTCGGCCGCTACGTCGCCGACCGGCTGCTCGCCGACCCGGCCGTCCAGCTCACCGCGCTCGGCCGCGGCGACGACGCCGACGTCCGCTTCGACCTCGCCACCGGCAGCCCCGGCGCGCTCACCCGCTTCCTCGACGCCGTCCACCCGGGCGTCGTCGTCAACTGCGCGGGCGCCACCCGGGGCGGGGCCCGCGAACTGACCCGGCACAACACCGTCGCCGTGGCCACCGTCTGCGAGTCCCTGCGCCGCAGCGGCTGCGGCGCCCGTCTCGTCCAGCTCGGCTGCGCCGCCGAGTACGGGCCCAGCCAGCCCGGATCGTCCACGGCCGAGGACGCCGTGCCGAGACCCGGCGGGCCGTACGGAGTCAGCAAGCTGGCCGCCACCGAGCTGGTCCTCGGCTCCGGTCTGGACGCCGTCGTCCTGCGGGTGTTCTCGCCCGTCGGACCCGGCACCCCGGCCGGGTCCCCGCTCGGCCGCCTCGCCGAGGCGATGCGCCGCGCGATGCAGGCCGGGGACGGCGAGCTGAAGCTCAGCGGGCTCGGCGTCCAGCGCGACTTCGTGGACGTGCGGGACGTGGCGCGGGCCGTGCACGCCGCCTCCCTCTCCGCCGCCCAGGGCGTGGTCAACATCGGCACCGGCCGCGCGGTCCGGCTCCGCGACGCGGCCGCCGTCCTCGCCCGGGTCGCCGGATACGGGGGCGCCCTGCACGAGTTGGACCTGCCGCACGGCGGCGGGCAGCCGCCGCACGCGCACCCCGGCCGTCCGGCCGGCCTCGCCGCCATCGGATCCCCCCGCTCCGAGGCGACGGCCGAGCAGATCGCCGCAGCGGCCCCGCAGCCGTACCCCTACCCCGACGGCTGCGGGCCCTGGCAGCAGGCCGACGTCCGCACCGCCCGGGACCGGCTGGGCTGGCGTCCGCGGATCAACCTGGAGGAATCCCTCGCGGACATCTGGATGGAGGCGGCGTGCCGCATCTGACCACGCCGCCGGGGGCCGCGCTGGCCGCGGGGACCGAGGCCGGCCGCCTGGGCCTCGGCACCCCCGGCTACGCGCACCCGCTGCTGGCCCCGGTCGAATGGGCCGAGCTGAGCCGCCCCGGCACCCCGCTGCACTGGGCCGTGCTCAACGTCTGCGACGGTCCGGGCGGACGGCCCGATCCGCACTGCACCGAGGCGGCCGCGCGGCTGCGCCGGGCGGGCGGCACGGTGCTCGGTCATCTCGCCATGCGAGACGGAACGCGCTCCTTCGGCGAGCTGGTCTCCGACGCCCACCGCTTCCGGGACTGGTACGGGGTGGGCGGCTTCTACCTCGCGGACGCCCCGGCCGGAAAGGCGGAGCTGGCCCCGGTCCGCCGGGTCACGGACGCCCTGCGGGGCCTGGGCGCCGGCCTGCGGATCGTGCTCGGCCAGGGCACCCATCCGTACGAGGGGTACGCGGAGGCCGCCGACCAACTGGTCACCTTCTCCGGGGCCTGGGCCGACTACCGCTGGTCCCAGGTGGCGGAGTGGACCGCCGACCACCCGCCGGAGCGGTTCTGCCACCTCGTCCACGGAGTGCCGCGCGGCCACCTGGAGGAGGCGGCCAGGATCGCGCGCTGGCAGGGCGCCGGGACCGTCTGGTTCACCGACCGGCGCGGCACCCCGGCCCGGGATCCATGGGCTTCCATGCCCGGCTACTGGGACGAAATCGTCTCGCGGATCGGACCGGGTGTCTCGGAATGAAGAAGGGCGTGGCAGTGTTACGGGGAGAACCACCGTTCAGACGTTCACATCTACGGAGTCCCCGTGTCGCTGCCACCCCTGGTAGAGCCAGCTGCTGAGCTCACCGTTGACGAGGTCCGTCGGTACTCCCGCCACCTGATCATCCCGGATGTCGGGATGGACGGCCAGAAGCGCCTGAAGAACGCCAAGGTCCTGGCCGTGGGCGCGGGCGGCCTCGGCTCGCCCGCCCTGATGTACCTGGCCGCGGCCGGCGTCGGCACGCTGGGCATCGTGGAGTTCGACGAGGTCGACGAGTCGAACCTGCAGCGCCAGATCATCCACAGCCAGGCGGACATCGGCCGTTCCAAGGCCGCGTCGGCCCGCGACAGCGTGCTGGGCATCAACCCGTACGTGAACGTGGTCCTCCACGAAGAGCGGCTCGAAGCCGAGAACGTGATGGAGATCTTCAGCCAGTACGACCTCATCGTCGACGGCACGGACAACTTCGCCACCCGCTACCTGGTCAACGACGCCTGCGTGCTGCTGAACAAGCCGTACGTGTGGGGCTCGATCTACCGCTTCGACGGCCAGGCCTCGGTCTTCTGGTCCGAGCACGGCCCGTGCTACCGCTGCCTCTACCCGGAGCCCCCGCCGCCGGGCATGGTCCCGAGCTGCGCCGAGGGCGGCGTCCTCGGCGTGCTCTGCGCGTCCATCGGGTCCATCCAGGTCACCGAGGCCATCAAGGTCCTCACGGGCGTCGGCGAGCCGCTGGTCGGCCGGCTGATGATCTACGACGCCCTGGAGATGCAGTACCGCCAGGTCAAGGTCCGCAAGGACCCCGACTGCGCGGTCTGCGGGCCGAACGCGACCGTCACCGAGCTCATCGACTACGAGGCCTTCTGCGGTGTCGTGTCGGAGGAGGCCCAGGAGGCGGCCCTCGGTTCGACGATCACTCCCAAGCAGCTCAAGGAGTGGATCGACAACGACGAGGCGATCGAGATCATCGACGTCCGCGAGGTCAACGAGTACGAGATCGTCTCGATCCCGGGCGCGAAGCTGGTCCCCAAGGGCGAGTTCCTGATGGGCACCGCCCTCCAGGACCTGCCGCAGGACAAGCGCATCGTCCTGCACTGCAAGACGGGTGTCCGCAGTGCGGAAGTCCTCGCGGTCCTGAAGTCCGCGGGCTTCTCGGACGCGGTGCACGTCGGCGGCGGCGTCATCGGCTGGGTCCACCAGATCGAGCCGGACAAGCCGGTCTACTAGCCGGCCCGGGCCTTCGCCCCGGAGGGGCCGTACCGCGCGCCGCGCGCGGTACGGCCCCTCCGGCACGTCCGGGACACGTCCGGGGCGGGTCAGCCGGCGGTGCAGACGGTGTTCGAGGGCGGCACCTTGCCGTTCAACAGGTAGGTGTTGACCGCCTGCTGCACGCAGGTGTCGCCGCTGTTGTACGCGCCGTGCCCCTCACCCTTGTACGTGAGCTCCACGCCAACCCCGGGGCCGAGCCGCTCCACCATCTTGGCGGCGCCCTCGTACGGGGTGGCGGGGTCCCCGGTGTTGCCGATCACCAGGATCGGGCCGGCTCCGGGGGCGGACACGTCCGGGGTCTCCCAGGCGCCCGCGACCGGCCAGTCGGTGCAGCCCATCAGCGCCCAGCCGAGGAAGTCGCCGAAGACGGGCGAGGCCGCGCGGAAGGCCGGCAGCTTGGCCTTCGTCTGGGCCAGCGTGTAGCGCTCCTTGGAGTCCGCGCAGTTGATCGCGGTGTTGGCGGCGCCGATGTTGCTGTACCGGCCTTGCTCGTCACGGCCGTTGAGGGCGTCCGACAGGGCCATCAGCAGCTGGCCCTGGCCGCCTCCGGCCTCGTCCAGGCCCTGTTCGAGCAGTGGCCACAGCTCTTTGGAGTACAGGGCCTGGGCGATGCCGTTGGTCGCGGCGCTCTCGGTGAGCTGCCGGTCGCCGATGCCCGGGATGGGCTTGACGGCCAGGTCCTTCTGGAGCTTGATGACGCCGTCCTCGATCTCCTTGGCGGTGCTGCCCTGGAGCTGGCAGGCGTCGCCGCGGTCCACGCAGTCCTGGGCGAAGTTGCCCAGGGCGAGCTGGAAGCCCTCGGCCTGGCCCAGGGACCCCTCCTCGGAGGTCTTGGTCGGGTCCACGACGGCGTCGAAGACGGCCCGGCCCACGTTCTTCGGGAAGAGGTGGGCGTAGACCCCGCCGAGCTCGGTGCCGTAGGAGATGCCGAAGTAGTTCAGCTTCTCGTCGCCGAGGGCCTGGCGGATGCGGTCCAGGTCGCGCGCGGCGTTGGAGGTGCCGACGTGGGGCAGGACCTCGGCGGAGTTCTTCTCGCAGGCCTGCTGGTACGCCCGGATGTTGTCGACGAAGGCCTTCTCCTGCTCCGGGGTGGTGGGGGAGGAGTCCTGGGCGTAGTAGGCGTCCAGCTCCGCGTCGCTCTCGCAGCGGACGGGGGCGCTGCGGCCCACCCCGCGCGGGTCGAAGCTCACCAGGTCGTACCGGGCGCGCAGGGCCTCGTACTCCTTGGCGGCGCCCGGGAGGGTGGTGAGGCCGGAGCCGCCGGGACCGCCGAAGTTGAAGACGAGGGAGCCGAGGCGGTTCTTCTGGTCGCGGGCCTTCGCCCGGATCAGGGCGATCGGGATGGTCTTGCCCTCGGGCTCCGCGTAGTCCAGGGGCACGTGGAGGGTGGCGCACTGCCAGTCCTTGCCCGGGGCCTGGCCGCCGCCCTCGGCGGGGGTGGGCGGCGCGCACTCGCCCCAGACGAGGGGCCGGGCCTTGGTGCCGTCGGCCTTCGTACTCTCTCCGTCGCCGCCGTCGGAACAGGCGCTCGTGGTGAGCAGCGTGGCGGCGAGGGCGGCGGCAGCGGTGACCCGCAAGGCGTTTCTCGGCATGCACCCCATCCTGTGGGCGGTTCGGCCGGCCCGCCCGCGCGATGACCCGAACGGGGGGCGCGCGGCGGCGTCCCGTGGTCACCTGGATCCATGGACGAGGAGAAGCGGCTCCGGACCGCGGAGGCCGCCGCACTGACCGGGCTGACCGCCCGGGCCATCCGGCACTACCACCGGAGCGGCCTGCTGCCGGAACCGGGGCGGGGCCCCGACGGCCGGCGCGGCTACGGCCGGCAGGACGTCGTCCGGATGCTGTGGCTCCGGCGGATGGCCGAGCTGGGGACGGCGCCGGACGAGGTGCGGACGGCCCTGGAGCGCACGCCCGACCCGGAGGGCCAGCTGGCGGAGCTGGAGGCCTCGCTGGCGCGGCAGGAGCGGGCGGTCCGGGCGCGCCGGGAGGCCGTACGCAGGCTCCGCGAGGCGGGGGGAGACCTGGAGCGGCTGTCCCCGGAGGCGCTGCGGGCGCTGGGGACCGCGGCGGCGGGGACGGCGGAGGGGACGGCGGCGCCGGCCGCCCCGTCGGTCGCGGAACGGGTCCTGGGCGCCGAGCGGGCCCGGCGGGAGGCGGTCGGCCACCACGTGCTGGCGCTGCACCCGAGGCTGCGGTCGGAGCGGGACCGGCTGGAGGCGGAGCTGGAGGCCCTGGCCGGGGTGGCCGCGGAGGATCCGCGGGTGGACCGGCTGGCGCACGCGTACTTCGTGCACGGCCAGGCGATGGAGGCGGCCGAGCGGGCGGCGTGCTTTCCGGAGCCGGACTTCGACGAGTCGGCCGCGGGGGCGCAGCCGCCGGCGGTCCCGGACCGGCCCGGCCGGCCCGACTCCGCTCCGGGGGAGCTCACCCCGGCGCAGGCCCGCTGCGCGGAGATCCTCAGCCGCCTCCTGACACAGGCGCACCCGCCGGGGCCCTGAACCGCGGGGTCAGGGCATCTCCGGCAGCGGCCCGATCCCTGGCCCGGGACCGAACCGGGAACGGGGCGGAGCCCCGAGGACCGCGGGACCCGCCGCGCACCCCCGGGCCCCGCCCGCGCCGCCGGGCCCGGGGCCGGGCCCCGGGCCCATCCCGGGGGCGCGGCGCGCAGCCCGGGCCCCGACCGGGCCCGGTGCCGAGCGCCGGGAGGGGGCGGCCCTTGGTGCGCGCGGTTGTCCCGAGGCCCTCGTGGATCTCAGCCCCGCCGACGTGTGAGGCGCGGCGCGCAGCGCCAGGAGGGTACGGGGCGGAGCCCCGGGCGGGGCACGGCAGCCCCGGTCCTCGCCCGCGCCGGCAGGCCCGGGGCCAGGCCCCGGGAAGAGGCTGGGGCCGAGCCCGGAAGGGGGTCTGGGGCGGAGCCCGGTGAGGGGGTCCGGGGCGGAGCCCCCAGGGGTGGCCCGGGGGCCACCCGGTAAGGGGCCCGGGGTCGAGCCCCGGAAGGTGGCCCGTGACCGCCGCGGAAGGGGTCCGGGCCGAGCCCGGGAGGGGGCCCGGGGCCGTGCCCCAGGGGTCCGGGCCGAGCCCGGTGAGGGGGCCCGGGGCCGTGCCCCAGGGGTCCGGGGCCGGGGGCCGAGGGGTGGGCCGGGGGCCGGCCGGGAAGGGGTCCGGGCCGAGCCCGGGAGGGGTCCGGGGCCGTGCCCCAGGGGGTCCGGGGCGGAGCCCCGGGGGGCGGCCGGGGGCCGCCCGGTAAGGGGTCCGGGTCGAGCCCGGTGAGGGGGCCCGTGACCGCCGCGGAAGGGGTCCGGGCCGAGCCCGGGAGGGCCCGGGGCCGTGCCCCAGGGGTTCGGGGGGCGGGCCCCGGGAGGGGCGGCCCCCCGTTCACCCGTGCCCCGGCCGGGAGGCTAGATCGCTTCCTTGCGCGTCAAGAAGTTGAACGAGATCCACCCCGGCAGCACCGGCAGCCAGAACGTCACCAGCCGGAACAACAGCACCGCCGAGATCGCCACCTCCTTCTCCAGCCCGGCCGCGACCAGGCCCAGCGTCAGCGTGGCCTCCACCGCGCCCATGCCGCCCGGCGTCGGCGCCGCCGACCCCAGCGCGTTGCCCGCGAGGAACACCACCGCGATGCTCGCGTAGCTGATGGCCTGGCCGCCCCCGAACGCCCGGATGGACGCGTCCAGGCACATCACGAAGCAGCCGGTCAGCAGCAGCATCCCGCCGATGCCCGTCACCAGTTTCTGCGGCCGCTGCAGCACGTCCAGCATGCGCGGCACCACGCCTGCGAACAGCGCCCGCACCCGCGTCACCACGAACTTCCGCATGAACGGGACCGCCGTCACCACCAGCACCAGCACCGCCACCGTCAGCAGCCCCGCGATCACCGTCCGGGACGGGGTCATCTCCGGGGTCTTCTCGGTGCCGGTCAGGTAGCCGAAGGACAGCAGCAGCAGGATGTGGCTGGCCAGCCCGAACAGCTGCGAGGCACCCACGCTCGCCACCGCGAGCCCCGGCCGGACCCCCGCCCGCTGCAGGAACCGCGTGTTCAGCGCCACGCCGCCCACCGCCGCCGGAGCCACCAGCTTCACGAAGGACCCCGCCACCTGCGCGAGCACCGTCCGCAGGAACGGCACCCGCTCGGGCACGAAGCCCAGCAGGCTCATCGCCGCCGCGAAATAGCTCAGCGCCGAGAAGGCGAGGGCCGCCCCGACCCAACCCCACTGGGCCTCCCCGACGGTCTCCGCGAGGGGGACGTGCGCGAGCTGCGTCAGCAGGAAGTACGCACCGAACGCGCCCGCGATGAACGACACCAGCGTGCGCGGCCGAATCCGCTCCAACCGGGCCGGCTCCACGGGGGCCTGCGGCCGGATCAGCAGTACCTGCTGCCGGATCTGGCTCAGCAGGTCC
This sequence comes from Streptomyces sp. NPDC058674, assembly GCF_042716505.1. Lineage (NCBI taxonomy): Bacteria > Bacillati > Actinomycetota > Actinomycetes > Kitasatosporales > Streptomycetaceae > Streptomyces > Streptomyces sp. NPDC058674. Next base: position 47,802 of record NZ_JBHXSC010000046.1, on the reverse strand, counting down.
TCCTCCCGCGCCCCCTCCAGCGCGTCGTCCAGCGCCTTCTTCTCGGCCTTCCGGTCGGCGGAGGCCGAGACCGCCGCCGCGTCCGCCTCGCGCGCCGCCTTCGCCGCCCGCGAGGACTCCAGTACGGCCTCCCGCTCCCGCTCCGCCCGCTCCCGCGCCAGCCTGCGCAGCGTCGCCCGCGTGGAGCGGCTCAGCGCGATCGGCTGGAGCAGCGGCAGACAGTCCGCCACCGCGTCCGGGCCGAGCACCGACACCGCCGAGGCCACCGACCGCCGCGCCCCGACCCGCAGGCCGAGCGTGGTCAGGAGCTGCGCGATGTCCATCCGGAGCACCAGGTCGCCCGCGGCGATCTCACCGCCCCGCAGGTCGGTGAGGATGACACTGCCGGAACGATCCACCACCAGGGCGTCACCGGTGAGCCGGCGGTGCGCGATCCGCCGCGACTGCAGTGCGCGCACCTGCTCCCAGGCGTTGCGGCTGAGGTCGTGGGTGATCTCCTCGTCCGGGATCGAGTCCATCGTGCGGCCGCCCAGGTGCTCGTACACGAGCATCACGGCGTCCGGGCCCAGCTCCGAGGTGGCGATCAGCTTCGGCGCGTTCGCCCCGGCCGCGATGGCCGCGTACGCCAGCAGGGCCTCCTGCTCCAGCGCCTGGCGCAGCGACTGCAGGCTGCGCCGCGTGGTGATGCCGCGCAGGGTGAGCCGGCGCCAGACCCGGTAGAAGAAGCCCTGGGCCTGCTGCTCGCGGTCGACGACCGTGACGTCCAGGGGCGGGCCGTCCTCCAGGGTGACGTGGTAGCGCCGTCCGCGGTCGCTGACCTCGGTGGCCTCGGGTCCGTCGCCCACCTCCGCGCGCATCGCGCTGACGGGGCGGAAGCCGACCCGGCGCAGCCCCGCGAGGAGGGTGTGGCCGGTGGGCCGTACGTTCGGCGAGCCGACCGCGTAGAGGGTGCCGTACGCGACGCTCCAGCCGAGCAGCACCGTCAGGATGATCGAGAAGGCCGTGGTGTAGCCGCTGACCAGCATCGTGAACGCGTCGAGGAGCAGGACCACCCACAGCGCCACGCGCCAGCGCGGCCTGCGGGTCATCCCGACGGCGGTCATGTACGCGATCACGGGCGCGAGGTAGCCGTGCACCGGGTCGGTGAGGGCTCCGCCGGCTCCGGCGGGGCGGGTCAGCGCCTCCTGGATGGTTGCGGGGGCGGCCTGGGAGACCCACAGGTCGGTGGCGAGCGTCACCCCGTGCGCGAGGACGGCCGCGAGCACGCCGTCGGCGATGCGCAGTCCGTCGCGCTTGATCAGCCGTTCGATGGCGAAGGCCACGGGGAGCAGCAGCACCGCGATGCTGGACACCAGGGCGGCGACCTTGATCAGCAGGTCGGGGGCCGCGCCCGTGCCCTCCTTGATGTCGGCCTGCAGACCGGCGGTGGTGCCGTGGGCGAAGGCCGCGATGGCGAGCACGACGGCGATGCCGAGGATGCCGACGAGGAGGCGCACGAGGTCGGACGGGCGGTGCACCCGGGCCGCGAGCAGCGGCTCGTCCACCTCGACCCGGTCGGCCGCCGTCGGGGCGTGCCCGTGCGGGCCGGGGCCGTGGTCGTACGTGACGACTTCTGCGCCCGCGGGGAGGTCGAGGTCCCCGTCGGGCCGACGGAGGTCAGGGCGGACCTGGTCCGGGAAGGGGAACTCGGGGGCTGCCGGCTCGGAACCTTCCGGCTCGGAATCCGTCCGCTCGGGGCCCGTCCGCTCCGGCTCTTCCTCCCCGGAGCTTTCCTGCTCGGGGCCTGCCTGCCCGGGGTTCTCCTGCGGGGGGCCGTTCCGCGCGGGGCGGTTCCGCGCGGGGTCCGCCCGCTCGGGGCGTGCCGCCTCCGGGCGCGGGGCGGGGCCGTCGTCCGGGCGCGCGCCGTCGTCCGGTTCCGCGCCGTCCGGAGGGCCCACACCCTGCTCCTTCGTCGTCACTTCCGTCTCTTCTTGATCACGTATCACCAGTCACCGCCCGGAAGATGGTGGCACGGACCGACGGGGGAGCGGGGCATCAGGGTGCGCGCCGGTGTGGAACCCAACCTTCCGGCGACGGGTCGCCGGCGTGCGGCACCATGGACCGAATGAGCGAGGAGCTGCCCGCCTACGCGGAGCGCGTACTGGACGCGGCCGAGCGGATTCCGCCCGGCCGGGTGATGACGTACGGGGACGTCGCCGAGTGGCTCGGCGACGGCGGACCGCGCCAAGTCGGCCGCGTCATGGCCCTGTACGGCGGAGCCGTGCCCTGGTGGCGCGTGGTGCGGGCGGACGGCCTGCCGCTCCCGGGCAGCGAGCGGCGGGCCCTGGCGCACTACCGCGCCGAGACCACCCCGCTGCGGACGACCGCCGCCGGCGAGCGCCGGCTGGACATGCGCCGGGCGCGCTGGGACGGGAACCGGGACCCCGGACAGGACGAGACGCGCGACGAGGCTCACACCTGACAGCTTCGGCCATGCGCCGCCCGGACGGGCGGTCGAGCGCCCGTGCGAAGGCCCGTACGGGGGATGCGGGGCGGCTGCGCGGGGGAGCGTGCTTGACGTAGCGTTGCCCCTTCGGCCTCGGCCGGGGCCGGCGCGGCCGACGCCGCGGCAGCCTTCGCGACGACCCCCGCCGCACCCGCGAACCGCGCGGACCGCCCGCCCGCGGCGGGCGCCGCAGCCCCCGTACCACCCGCAGACCCACCAGGACCGGCAGCTCACGTGATCACCTCTTCCTCCGACCGCACCGAACGGCGGCGTACGCGGACCCCTGACGCGTACCGCCTCGTGCGGAGCGGGCCGGAACGGGTCGGTCCCCCTGTTCTGGACGCAGCGCAGCGGGCGGTGGTTGACCATGTCGGCGGACCGTTGCTGGTCCTCGCCGGACCGGGCACCGGGAAGACCACCACGCTGGTGGAGTCGGTCGCCGCCCGGGTGGAGTCGGGAACGGACCCCGCCCGCGTCCTGATCCTCACCTTCAGCCGCAAGGCCGCGGTCGAACTCCGCGACCGGGCCGCCCTGCGGCTCGGCGGGGCGCGGGCGCCGCAGGCCACCACCTTCCACTCCTTCTGCTACGGGCTGGTCCGCGCCCACCAGGACACCGACCTCTTCGCCGACCCGCTGCGGCTGCTGTCCGGCCCCGAGCAGGACGTGATGGTCCGCACCCTGCTGGAGGGCCAGCGCCGGATCCGCTCCATCCGCTGGCCGGACGACCTGCGGGCCGCGCTGACCACGCGCGGCTTCGCCGACGAGGTGCGCGCCGTCCTGGCCCGCGCCCGCGAGCTGGGCCTGGGCCCGGCCGCCCTCGACTCCTTCGCGACACGCATCGGCCGCCCGGACTGGAAGGCGGCGGCGGCCTTCCTCTCCGAGTACCTGGACGTCCTGGACATGCAGGGCACCCTGGACTACGCGGAACTCCTGCACCGCGCGGTCCTCCTCGCGGAGCGCACGCCCTCGCTCGCCTCGGCGTACGACGTGATCCTCGTGGACGAGTACCAGGACACGGACGCCTCGCAGCTGCGCCTGCTGCGGGCGCTGACCGGCGCCGGGGGCACGCTGGTCGCCTTCGGCGACCCCGACCAGTCGATCTACGCCTTCCGCGGCGCCGACATCAACAACGTGCTGGACTTCGACTCGGCCTTCCCGGGCGCGCAGGTGCGCGCCCTGACGGTGGGCCGGCGCTCCGGCTCCGCCCTGCTGGCGGCCACCCGGCTGCTCACCGCCCGCATGCCGCTGCCGCGGCTGCCGTCCGCCGCGGTGAAGGCCCACCGGGCGCTGACGCCCGTACGGGAGGGCGGCCGGGTCGAGGTGTACACGTACCCCACCGCCGGGGCCGAGCTGGACAACATCGCCGACGTCCTGCGCCGGGCGCACCTGGAGGACGGGGTGCCGTGGCAGGACATGGCGGTCCTGGTCCGCTCGGGCGGCCGCAGCCTCCCGGCGATGCAGCGCGCCCTGAACACGGCGGGAGTCCCGACCGAGACGGACGCCTCGGGCACCCCGCTGCGCCACGAACCGGCGGTCGCCCCCCTCCTGACGGCCCTGCGCCTTGCCGCAACGGCCGCCACCCCGACCCCCGAGAACGAAGCCGCCGAGCCCGTCACCGCGCTGGACGGCCCCCCCGCTGAGCCCGCGGCTACCGCCGACGCCCCCGTGCCCGCGACGCCCGACGGCGCCGATGCCGACGCGGCCGAGCCCGGCACCCCGGCGACCGCGCCCGGCACCCCGGCGACCGCGCCCGGCACCACGGCGGCCGAGCCGCCCGCCGTGCCCCCGGCCGACGCCGCCGAGCCCGCGGACGATGCCACCGTGCTCGCTGCCGCTGCCGCTGCCGGTGCCGGCGCCGACGCGCCCGCGGCAGGCAGCGCGACGAGCGGAGCATCCGCCGGGTCCGCGGCCGCGGCCGGTGCCCCCGGGCCCGCAGCGCCCCCGGCCGACGCCGCCGAGCCCGCGGCCGCCGCCGACGCCCCCGGGCACGCGGCGGCCCCCGGGGGTGGCGCCCCCGGCACCGCCGAGTCGGGTGGGGGCAGCGGGTGGGTCGGGGTCGAGGCCGCCATCACGCTGCTCGCCTCGCCGCTCGGCGGGATGGACGCCGCCGACCTGCGCCGCCTCGGCCGCGCCCTGCGCGACGAGGAGCGCGCCGCAGGCGTCAAGGTGCCGGCCCCCTCCGACGTGCTGCTCGCCCGCGCCCTCGCCGAGCCGGAGCGGCTCACCGCGCACGACCCCGCCTACGCCCGCGGCGCGCAGCGCCTCGGGCTGCTGCTGCGCAAGGCACGCGAGCTGCTCCAGGGCGGCGGCACCGCCGAAGAGGCCCTGTGGGCCCTCTGGGACGGCACCCCCTGGCCGCAGCGCCTGGAGCGTGGCGCCCGCCGCGGAGGCGCGGCCGGCCGCAACGCCGACCGCGACCTCGACGCCGTCTGTGCCCTGTTCGACACCGCCGCCCGCGCCGAGGAGCGCACCGGCGGCAGCGGCGCCCTCAACTTCCTCGAACAGCTCGAAGCCGAGGACATCGCCGCCGACACCCTCACCGGCCGGGCGGTCCGCTCCGACGCGGTCCGGCTGATGACGGCCCACCGCTCCAAGGGTCTGGAGTGGTCCCTCGTCGTCGTCGCAGGCGTCCAGGAGGGCCTGTGGCCCGACCTGCGCCGCCGAGGCTCCCTGCTGGAGGCCGACCGCATCGGACGCGACGGCCTCGCCGAGCCCCTCACCCCCGGCGCCCTGCTCGCCGAGGAGCGCCGCCTCTTCTACGTGGCGGCCACCCGCGCCCGCGAGCGCCTCGTCGTCACCGCCGTCAAGGCCCCCGCCGAGGACGGCGACCAGCCCTCCCGCTTCCTGACCGAGCTCGGCGTACCGCCCAAGGACGTCACCGGCCGCCCCCGCCGCCCCCTCGCCGTCCCCGCCCTCGTCGCCGAGCTCCGCGCCACCACGGTCGACCCGGACGCCTCGCCCGCCCTGCGCGACGCCGCCGCCCGCCGCCTCGCCCGCCTCGCCGCGCTCACCGACGACGAGGACCGCCCGCTGGTGCCCGCCGCGCACCCGCAGCGCTGGTGGGGCCTGTACGAGCCCACCCGCAGCAGCGTGCCGCTGCGCGACCGGGACCGCCCCGTCGCCCTCTCCGGCAGCGCCCTGGACCAGCTCGCCAACACCTGCTCCCTCCAGTGGTTCCTGGGCCGCGAAGTCAAGGCCGACACCCCCTCCACCGCCGCCCAGGGCTTCGGCAACGTCGTCCACGTCCTCGCCGACGAGGTCGCCTCCGGCCGCACCCCCGCCGACCTCGCCGTCCTCATGGAGCGGCTCGACTCCGTCTGGGACGCCCTCGCCTTCGACGCCCCCTGGAAGTCGGCCCAGGAGAAGGAGAACGCCCGCGCCGCCCTGGAACGCTTCCTGCGCTGGCACACCACCGACCGCGGCGGCCGGGAGGCCGTCGCCACGGAGCACGAGTTCGACGTCACCCTCGACGCCGGCGAGTACGCCGTCCGCATCCGCGGCTCCATGGACCGCGTCGAAGCGGACCCGCAGGGGCGCGCGTACGTCGTCGACTTCAAGACCGGCAAGGCCGCGCCCACCAAGGACGAGGTCGCCCGCCACCCCCAGCTCGCCGTCTACCAGCTCGCCGTCCGCGAGGGCGCCGTCGACGAGGCCTTCGACGGTCGGCGCCCGGCCCCCGGCGGCGCCGAACTGGTCCAGCTCCGGCAGGGCGCCGCCGCGCGCGACGGCGGGGACACCGTCCCCAAGATCCAGGCCCAGCAGCCGCTCGACGGCGAATGGGTCGGCGACCTCCTCGCGACCGCCGCGGGACGGGTCCTCGACGAGCGCTTCGCCCCCGCCGCCGGCCGGCACTGCGACCACTGCTCCTTCCGCAGCTCGTGCAGCGTCCGCCCGGAGGGCCGCCAGACCGTGGAGTGACGGCCGCCGGCCGGACACCGCACCCCGGCGGGACCTCGGGAACCGAACGGCCGTCGAGGAGTGTCAGCGGGGGCGGCTAGCCTTTCCAGGTGTCCGCGCGCCCGTCCGTCCTCACCGACCCCGAGCAGCTCAAAGAGCTCCTCGGCATCCCCTTCACGCCCGAACAGCTGGCCTGCGTCACCGCCCCGGCCGCCCCCCAGGTGATCGTCGCCGGAGCCGGCTCCGGCAAGACCACCGTGATGGCGGCCCGCGTGGTCTGGCTGGTGGGCACCGGCGCGGTCGCGCCCGAGCAGGTCCTCGGCCTCACCTTCACCAACAAGGCCGCCGGCGAGCTCGCCGAGCGCGTGCGCAAGGCCCTCGCGCGGGCCGGCATCACCGACCCGGACCCCTCCCCGGCCGAGGCCGACGCGGCCGGCGGCGAGCCCCGCATCTCCACGTACCACGCCTTCGCAGGGCAGCTCCTCAAGGACCACGGCCTGCGCATCGGCCTGGAGCCCAGCTCCCGCCTGCTCGCCGACGCCACCCGCTTCCAGCTCGCCGCGAAGGTGCTGCGCGAGGCCCCCGGCCCCTACCCCTCGCTCACCAAGTCCGTGCCCGACCTGGTCAGCGACCTGCTCGCACTCGACGCCGAACTCTCCGAGCACCTGGTCGAGCCGGCGGAGCTGCGCGCCTGGGACACCGCCCTGCTGGACACCCTGGCCGGCACCAGGCTCGGCAACGAAGACCTGCGCAAGGTGCCGGAGGCCGTGCGCGGCCGCCTCGAACTGCTGGAGCTCGTCACCCGCTACCGCACCGCGAAGCGCTCCCGCGACCTCTTCGACTTCAGCGACCAGATAGCCCTCTCCGCGCAGCTCGCCACCACCCGGCCCGAGGTCGGCGCCCTGCTCCGCGAGGAGTTCCGGGTGGTCCTGCTCGACGAGTACCAGGACACCTCCGTCGCGCAGCGGCTGCTGCTGTCCGGCCTCTTCGGCGGGGGCAGCGGCCACGCCGTGACCGCCGTCGGCGACCCCTGCCAGGCGATCTACGGCTGGCGCGGCGCCTCCGTGGCCAACCTCGACGACTTCCCCGAGCACTTCCCGCACGCCGACGGCACCCCCGCCACCCGCTTCTCGCTCAGCGAGAACCGGCGCAGCGGAGGCCGCCTGCTGGACCTCGCCAACGGCCTCGCCGCCCCGCTGCGGTCCATGCACGAGGGCGTGGAGGCGCTGCGCCCCGCGCCGGGCGCGGAGCGCGACGGCTCGGTGCGCTGCGCCCTGCTGCCCACGCACGCAGAGGAGCTGGACTGGCTCGCCGACTCCGTCGCCCATCTCGTCCGCACGGGGACGGAGCCCCGGGAGATCGCGGTGCTGTGCCGGTCCGCCGGGGACTTCGCGCGCATCCAGGCGGTGCTGGTGGACCGGGACGTGCCCGTGGAGGTGGTCGGCCTCTCCGGGCTCCTGCACCTGCCCGAGGTCGCCGACCTGGTGGCGGTCTGCGAGGTCCTCCAGGACCCGGGGGCCAACGCCTCACTGGTCCGCCTCCTCATCGGTCCGCGCTGGCGGATCGGCGCCCGCGACCTCGCCCTGCTGGGCCGGCGGGCACGGCTGCTGATCGGCCGTGCCCCGGGCGGTTCCGACACGGACGCGGACGAGCGCCTCGCCGCCGCCGTGGAGGGCGTGGACCCGGCGGAGATCGTGTCGCTGGCCGACGCGCTGGAGACCTTCCTCGACGGAGCCGGGCAGGCCCCCGACGACCTGCCCTTCTCGGCGGAGGCCCGGGTCCGCTTCGCCCACCTCGCCCAGGAGCTGCGCGACCTGCGGCGTTCGCTCGCCGACCCGCTGATGGACGTACTGCACCGGGTGCTGACGGCGACCGGCCTGGAGGTGGAGCTGTCCGCGTCCCCGCACGCGCTGGCGGCCCGCCGCCGCGAGACCCTGTCGAACTTCATGGACGTCGCCGCGGGCTTCGCCGCCCTGGACGGCGAGGCCTCCCTGCTCGCCTTCCTGGCCTTCCTGCGGACGGCCGCCCAGTACGAGAAGGGGCTGGACCACGCCCTGCCGGGCGGCGAGAACACCGTGAAGGTCCTGACCGCCCACAAGTCCAAGGGGCTGGAGTGGGACGTGGTGGTCGTCCCCGACCTGTGCGCGGGCTCCTTCCCGAAGGAGAAGCCGCCGGAGGCGTGGACCTCCTACGCCAAGGTGCTGCCGTACGCGCTGCGCGGCGACGCCCCGACCCTCCCGGGCGACCCGGCCTGGACCTCGGCCGGCCTGAAGTCCTTCAAGACCGCCCTGAAGGAGCACAAGGCCGTGGAGGAACTCCGCCTCGGCTACGTGACCTTCACCCGCCCGCGCTCCCTCCTGCTGGCCTCCGGCCACTGGTGGGGACCGACCCAGAAGAGGCGACGCGGGCCGTCCGAGTTCCTGACCGCGCTGTACGGGCACTGCGCGGCCGGCTTCGGGGAGATCGAGGCCTGGGCCGACGAGCCGGACGCCGACGCGCAGAACCCGGCACTGGCCGAGGGCGACGGCGGGGACCACGCCTGGCCGCTGCCGCTCGACCCGGCCTCCCTGCGGCTGCGCCGCGCGGCGGCGTCGCTGGTCGAGACCTACCTGGCGACCCCGCCGCCCGCCCCGGTCCCGCCCGAGGACGACGAGGCCTACCTGTGGCCGCCGGACTGCGAGGACCCGTCCTACGACGAGGCCCCCTGGCCGGACCCCGGCTCCGTCCCGGGCCCCCGCACCCCCGCCACCCGCGCACAGCGCCCGCCCACACCCCCGGGCCCCCCGCACCCGACGACCCTTCCCGCGCCCACCCCGGCGGGTCCCTGGCCGGACGCCCCCTGGTCCGAGGGCCCGGCGGCCGTGCCCGGGCACCCGGACCCCGAGGACCCCTGGGCGGGGGAGCCGTGGACCGCGGACCCGGCGGCCGTGCCCGTACCCGGACGCCAGGCCCCGCCGGTGCCGGACCTGTCGGCCCCCTGGTCCGAGGGCCCGGCGGCCGTGCCCGTGCCCGGGCACCCGGACCCCGAGGACCCCTGGGCGGGGGAGCCGTGGACCGCGGACCCGGCCGGCGCGGGCCGCCGTCCCGCGTCCCGTCCGGCGCCCGGGGCCACGGCCCCGGATGCCGCCGAGCCGGCCGGAGGCCGCCTCACTCCGGAGGAGGCCCGCGCCATCGCCTCCTGGGACCGGGACCTCGAAGCCCTGGAGGGCGAGCTCCGCCGTGCCCGGCAGGCCGTCCGGGACGTCGAGCTGCCCGCCGCGCTCTCCGCCAGCCAGCTGCTCCGGCTCGCCGCCGACGAGCAGGGCTTCGCACGCGACCTCGCCCGCCCCATGCCCCGGCCGCCGCAGCCGGCCGCCCGCCAGGGCACCCGGTTCCACGCCTGGGTCGAGTCCCGGTTCGACGAGCTCCCCCTGCCGATGCTCGACGTCCTCGACCCCGCCACCGAGCTGCCCGGCTCCGACCAGGAGATCGCCGACGAGGCCGACCTCGCCTCCCTCAAGGCCGCCTTCGAGCGCAGCCCCTACGCCGACCGCCCCCCGCACCGCATGGAGGCCCCGGTCCAGATCACCCTGGCCGGCGGGGTCGTCCGCGGCCGGATCGACGCCGTCTACGAGAACCCGGACGGCTCGTACGAGATCGTCGACTGGAAGACCGGCCGCACCACCGAGGCCGACCCCCTCCAGCTCGCGGTCTACCGCCTGGCCTGGGCCGAAGCCACCGGCACCCCCCTCGACCGGGTCGCCGCCGTGTTCCTGCACGTCCGCAGCGGCCGCGTGATCCGCCCCCGGGACCTCCCCGACCGCAGCCGCCTTGAGCGGATCCTCCAAGGCGAAACGGGCGCGAACGGCGACCGCCGGACGGACGGCTAGGCTCGTGGCCATGAGCGACACCCCGGCGGACAGCGCTGTCCGCACGTACATCGAGACCCACCGCGCCGCCTTCCTCGACGACCTCGCCGAGTGGCTCCGCATCCCCTCCGTCTCGGCCCAGCCCGAGCACGCGGGCGACGTACGCCGCAGCGCCGAATGGCTCGCCGCGAAGCTGGCGGAGACCGGCTTCCCGGTCGCCGAGATCTGGGAGACCAAGGGCGCCCCGGCCGTCTTCGCGCACTGGCCGAGCGAGGACCCGCACGCCCCCACCGTCCTGGTGTACGGGCACCACGACGTACAGCCCGCCGCCCTCGCCGACGGCTGGCACACCGACCCCTTCGACCCGGTGGTCAAGGACGGCCGGATGTACGGGCGAGGCGCCGCCGACGACAAGGGGCAGGTCTTCTTCCACACCCTCGGCGTCCGGGCCCACCTGGCCGCCACCGGTGCCACCGCCCCCGCCGTGAACCTCAAGCTGATCGTGGAGGGCGAGGAGGAGTCCGGCTCCGTCCACTTCCGCGAGCTCGTCGAGGCCCGCGCCGCCGAGCTCGCCGCCGACGTCGTGATCGTCTCCGACACCGGCATGTGGTCCGAGACGACCCCCACCGTCTGCACCGGCATGCGCGGAGTCGCGGACTGCGAGATCGACTTCCACGGCCCGGACCAGGACATCCACTCCGGCGCCTTCGGCGGGGCCGTGCCCAATCCGGCCGCCGTCGCCGCCCGCGTGGTCGCCGCCCTGCACGACGAGGACGGCCGGGTCACGATCCCCGGCTTCTACGACGGCATCGCCGAGCTGACGGACGCGGAGCGCGAGCTGATCTCCGAGCTCCCCTTCGACGAGGCCGAGTGGCTGCGCACCGCCAAGTCCTACGCGACCGCCGGCGAGGCCGGCTACACCACCCTGGAGCGCGTCTGGGCCCGCCCGACCGCCGAGGTCAACGGCATCGGCGGCGGCTACCAGGGCCCCGGCGGCAAGACGATCGTGCCCGCCTCCGCGCACCTGAAGCTGTCGTTCCGCCTGGTGTCGGGACAGGACCCGTACGACGTCGAGGTGGCCTTCACCAACTGGCTCGCGGCCCGCGTCCCGGACGGGGTCCGCCACTGCGTCACCTTCGGCGCCCCGACCCGCCCGTGCCTGACCCCGCTGGACCACCCCGCGCTCCAGTCGGTCGTACGGGCCATGGGCCGGGCCTTCGGCCAGAAGATCCGCTACACCCGCGAGGGCGGCTCCGGGCCCGCGGCGGACCTCCAGGACGTCCTGGGCGCCCCGGTCCTCTTCCTCGGCATCTCGGTACCCTCCGACGGCTGGCACTCGCCCAACGAGAAGGTGGAGCTGGACCTCCTGCTCAAGGGCGTCGAGACGGCCGCCTACCTGTGGGGCGACTTCGCCGCCACGCACCGCACACCCGCCTGAGGGGCCCGCCCGCCACCACGTTCCCGTCCCGTCGCGCCCCGCACCGTTCCGTCGAGCCTGCCGTGTCCCACCACCGGGGGAGTAGGAAGTACCAGTGAGCACCCGAACCGAGCCCGAGCGCCCGATCTCGCTCGCCGCAGCCAGCGGAATCGACCGCGCCGCGCACCACCGTCTGGACGAGGCCTGGCTCGCCGCCGCCTGGAGCCACCCGACGACCCGCGTCTTCGTCGTCTCCGGCGGCCAGGTGCTGATCGACGACACCCCCGACGGCGGCACCGGCATCCTGATGACCCCGGCCTTCGAGGCCCCGGTCACCGAGACCCACCGCTACTTCCTGGGGACCGACGAGGACGGCATACGCTACTTCGCGCTGCAGAAGGACTCGCTGCCGGGCCGCATGGACCAGTCGGCCCGGCCCGCCGGGCTGCGCGAGGCCGGTCTGCTGCTCTCCCCGCGCGACGCCGGGCTGATGGTCCACGCGGTGGCGCTGGAGAACTGGCAGCGGATGCACCGCTTCTGCTCCCGCTGCGGCGAGCGCACGGTGGTCGCGGCGGCCGGGCACATCCGCCGCTGCCCGGGCTGCGGGGCCGAGCACTACCCGCGCACCGACCCGGCCGTGATCATGCTGGTCACGGACGCGCACGACCGCGCGCTGCTGGGGCGCCAGGTGCACTGGCCGGAGGGCCGCTTCTCCACCCTGGCCGGCTTCGTGGAGCCGGGGGAGTCGATCGAGCAGTCGGTCGTCCGCGAGGTGTGGGAGGAGGCGGGCGTCAAGGTCGGCGACGTCGCGTACGTGGCCAGCCAGCCCTGGCCCTTCCCGTACAGCCTGATGCTGGGCTTCACGGCCCGCGCCACTACGGACGAGATCACCGTCGACGGCGAGGAGATCCAGGAGGCCCGCTGGTTCTCCCGCGCCGACCTGCGCGCGGCGATCGAGGCGGGCGAGGTCCTGCCCCCCTCGGGCGTCTCCATCGCGGCCCGCCTGGTCGAGCGCTGGTACGGCGAGCCGCTGCCCCGGCCGACCGCCTAGCCAGTGCTGGGCGACGGCCGCCGCGGGCCGCCGCCGCCCCGGCTGCCGCCATGACCTCCGTCACAGCGGAAGGCCCCCGCCGATACCCTCGGCGGGGGCCTTCTCGCAGGCTTCCTGCGCGCTTCTCGCGCGCTGCCCGCACGCTCAGACGGCGAGGGCCTGCTTGACCTGCGCCAGGCTCGGGTTCGTCATCACGGACTCGTTGCCGGCGGCGGAGGTCACGAGCACGGTCGGAACCGTCTGGTTGCCGCCGTTGGCCTTCTCCACGAACGCCGCGGACTCCGGGTCGAGCTCGATGTTGATCTCGTTGTACGCGATGCCTTCCCGGTCCATCTGGCTCTTCAGCCGGCGGCAGTAGCCGCACCAGGTCGTGCTGTACATCGTGACGGTGCCCGTGTCCTGCATGCTGCGCTCTCCTCGGTGGGGGCTCGGTGGTCCGAGTACTCGAACGCACGGGGCCGCCCGGCCATTCCCGCGCCCCGGCGGACCGGTACGTACGTACGACGAACGGGGGCGGCCTGTGGACAGCTTTCCCGCCCGCCCCAGGGGACCTGGCAGCATGGCAGGGTGACATCAGCAACGCACTCCTCATCCTTCCCCGCGGCCGCCGACTCGGCCGACGCGGTGCTCCTGGGCCTCGACCCGGAGCAGCGCGAGGTCGCGACGACCCTGCGCGGCCCGGTGTGCGTGCTGGCCGGAGCCGGGACCGGCAAGACCCGCGCGATCACCCACCGCATCGCCTACGGCGTCCGGTCCGGCCAGCTCATGCCGGCCAGCGTGCTCGCCGTCACCTTCACCAACCGCGCCGCCGGCGAGATGCGCGGCCGGCTGCGCACCCTCGGCGCGGGCGGGGTCCAGGCCCGGACCTTCCACTCCGCCGCCCTGCGCCAGCTCCAGTACTTCTGGCCCCGGGCCGTCGGCGGGGACGTGCCCCGGTTGCTGGAGCGCAAGATCCAGTTCGTCGCCGAGGCCGGCGCGCGCTGCCGGGTCCGCCTCGACCGCAACGAGCTGCGCGACGTCACCGGCGAGATCGAGTGGGCCAAGGTCACCCAGACCGTGCCCGCCGACTATCCGGCCGCCGCCTTGAAATCCGGCCGCGAGGCCCCCCGGGACACCGCCGAGACCGCCCAGATCTACGCGATGTACGAGCAGCTCAAGCGCGACCGCGGCATGATCGACTTTGAGGACGTGCTCCTCCTGACGGTCGGCATCCTCCAGGACCGCCACGACATCGCCGAGCAGATCCGCACCCAGTACCAGCACTTCGTCGTGGACGAGTACCAGGACGTCAGCCCGCTCCAGCAGCGGCTGCTCGACCTGTGGCTCGGGGAGCGCGACAGCCTGTGCGTGGTCGGCGACGCCAGCCAGACGATCTACTCCTTCACCGGCGCCACCCCCGACCACCTGCTCAACTTCCGCACCCGCTACCCGCAGGCCACCGTGGTCAAGCTGGTCCGCGACTACCGCTCCACCCCCCAGGTGGTCCACCTCGCCAACGGGCTGCTGAACCAGGCCACGGGCCGGGCCGCCGAGCACCGGCTGGAGCTGGTCTCCCAGCGCGAGACCGGCCCGGACCCGGTCTACGCCGAGTACCCCGACGAGCCCGCCGAGGCCGAGGGCGTCGCCCGCCGCATCCGGGACCTGATCGCCGCGGGCGTCCCGGCCGGCGAGATCGCCGTCCTCTACCGCATCAACGCCCAGTCCGAGGTCTACGAGCAGGCCCTCGCCGACGCCGGGGTCCCCTACCAGCTGCGCGGGGCCGAGCGCTTCTTCGAGCGGGGCGAGGTCCAGAAGGCGATCCTCGCGCTGCGCGGCGCGGCCCGCTCCGGGGGGAACGACCCGCTCCTCGACGACGTCGTCGAGCTCGGCTCCCAGGTCCGGGCGGTCCTCAGCTCCACCGGCTGGACCCACGAGCCGCCCGCCGGCTCCGGCGCCGTGCGCGACCAGTGGGAATCGCTGGCGGCCCTGGTCCGCCTGTCCGAGGACTTCGCCCGGTCCCGCCCCGGGGCCACCCTGGCCGACCTGACGGTCGAGCTGGACGAGCGCAAGGCCGCCCAGCACGCCCCGACCGTCCAGGGCGTCACGCTCGCCTCGCTGCACGCGGCGAAGGGCCTGGAGTGGGACGCGGTGTTCCTCGTCGGCCTCACCGACGGCATGGTGCCGATCACCTACGCCAAGACCGACGAGCAGGTCGAGGAGGAGCGCCGGCTGCTCTACGTCGGCGTCACCCGGGCACGGCTGCACCTGAACCTCTCCTGGGCGCTCTCCCGCGCTCCGGGCGGACGGGCCTCCCGGCGCCCCAGCCGCTTCCTGAACGGCCTGCGGCCCGGCTCCGCGGCGCCGGGCAGCGGTACGGGCCCCGCGGCCGACAGGGGGGCCCGCAAGCGCGGACGGCGGGGACCGGTGCTCTGCCGGGTCTGCGGCAGGACGCTGACCGAGGCCGGCGAGGTGAAGCTGATGCGCTGCGAGGACTGTCCCTCCGACATGGACGAAGGGCTCTACGAGCGGCTGCGGCACTGGCGCGCCGGCCAGTCGAAGGAGCAGGGCCTGCCCGCGTACTGCGTCTTCACGGACAAGACGCTGATGGCCATCGCGGAGGCCGCGCCGTCCGAGGCGGGAGAGCTGTCGATGATCTCCGGGGTGGGCGGCCGCAAGCTCGACCGGTACGGAGCCGATGTCCTGGCCATCTGCGCAGGTGGGGAGCCCGGCGTCGGCGCAGGTGCCGACGCGTAGAAACTCGTCGGAAAAATAGTTTGCACATGCCCGGCGAAGCCCCATAGGTTCTTAGCAACGGAAACGGTGGCTTCTCCGAAGCCCTGGATCCGTGCTGTACTTATCCGAATACGCATGGGACGGGCCTTCGGGCCGCGGTCCCCGAGACGCCGAGAGGAGGCGAGACCAGTGACCAGCTTCATCACCTTCACCAAAATGACCGATCGCTCGGTCGCCGCTTCCTGCCTGCTCGGTTCCGTCTCCCTCCGGGGTACCGGTCTGTCCGCGATTTCCGCCGACAGCCCCGCCGCCCTGCTGGCGACCCGTCCGGTCAGCGAGCGCAACGAGCGACCGGCCCAGGCACTGGTGGCGGTAAAGGAAGCCCAGGCGCATGCCGCCTATGGGTTTGCGGCCGCAGCCGGTGCCGGAGCCAAGACGAAGCAGACGACGCAGCACCACCTGATGTGGGCCTTCCGCGGGCTCGAACCCTGGAGCGATCCAGCCTGACGCATGATCAGGCCGGCGCCTTCAGGGCCGCGGAACCCCACCCGGGATCCGCGGCCCTTCTGTTTGTCCCCGACCGGGGACGACGGAGCGAAGGGGCCTCGGGACTGGCAGAACCAGGTACCAGCCGAACCCGGCCGACCGGCCGGAACGACTAGCCACCCAGACGAGGAAGAAAACACCGTGCAACTCGAAGCGCACGCCCCGTCCGTATCTCAGACCCGAACGATCTCCCCGCCCGCAGTCCCGGAGGACCCCGCCTTGACCCCGCTCACCGCGCTGACCGCGCTCGACGACGCCATCGAGAACCTGGGCGTACCCGTTCCCTGCCGTACCTTCGACCCCGAGGTCTTCTTCGCCGAGTCCCCGGCCGACGTGGAGTACGCCAAGTCCCTGTGCCGCACCTGCCCGCTGGTCGAGGCCTGCCTCGCCGGGGCGAGCGAGCGCCGCGAGCCCTGGGGTGTGTGGGGTGGCGAGCTCTTCGTCCAAGGCGTCGTCGTCGCCCGCAAGCGTCCCCGCGGCCGTCCGCGCAAGAACCCGGTCGTCTCGGCATGACCGCCGCCGGAACCATCGACCGCCCCCTCACGCACGACCCCTTGAAGCAGGCCCTCATGACCCCCAGCACCACGAGCGAGCAGCCGCACGGCGCCGCCCACGCAGACTTCATCACCGCCGGCGCGATCACCTCGCGCCAGAACAGGACCCGCGAAATGCAACTCATCCCAGAAGCCCTGGCCCGTGCCCATATGGACGACCGCATGCGCGAGGTGGACGCCGAGCGTCACGCCGTGCGCCTGGTCGCCGCCCGCCGGATGCAGCGTCGCGCCGAGCGCGTCTCGCTGCGCGCCCGGCGTGCGCTGGCCATGGCCGTCATGCACTGACGGTAGAGAGCCGAGAACCGAGAACCGAGAACCGATGAAACGGCGCCCCGGGGGGACCGGTCCGAACGGACCGGTCCCCCCGGGGCGTTGCGCACTGCCGTCCACGTCCTTCGGGGATATCGTCCGGAGGTGGACCAGCCGACTCCCCGCCCTGAACCGCCGGGGCCCGAGGCCCAGCCCGTCGTCTGCGCGCGCTGTGGTGCCCGGTCCCCGGACGGCGCCCCGCCGACCTGGACCTGTTCCATGGAGAACGGCGGCAGGCACTACTTCTGCGACGACTGCGCGCGGGCCAACCTCCGGGCGATCGAGGGCAGACTCGACTCCGCGTGGTGGTGAACGGCTCCCGCGGCCGGCGCCCCGGCCGCCCGCGTAGCCGCCCCGGCCGCCGCCGAGGCCGCCCCGGCCGTCTCACTGCGCGGAGGGGAACCCCGGCAGCCAGGCGTCCAGTTCGTCCCGCAGCCGCACGGTCGCGCCCAGCTGGCACAGCACCCCGATGGTGCTGAGCGTCACCCGGTGGATCAGCAGGTAGGACGGCGGAAGGTTGATCTGCCGGCCCAACTGGTGCGCGGGGGAGCGGGGATCGGCGATCCGCGCCGCCTGGCCGCGCAGCCACGGCCGGGTGAAGGTGAACTCCTCGGCCTCGGCGGGCTCGATGATCGGCTTGAGGTAGTCCAGCAGTGCGTCCGGGTCCAGTTCTATGGACTCCTTCACGAACCCCTCGGCACGCAGGTGTCCGTAGACCCCCTCGGCGTCCCCGTCCAGGGTCATCCGCAGCGATCTGCCGATGGGCTTGGGCCAGCCGCCGGGCAGCCGGTCGACCGTGCCGAAGTCCAGTACGCCCAGGCGCATCCGGCCGTCCGGGCCCGCGAGGAGGCGGAAGTTGCCGGGGTGCGGGTCCGCGTGGAGCAGCCCCGTGCGGGCGGGTCCGGAGAAGAGGAAGCGGGCGAGCAGCTGCCCGGCGCGGTCGCGCTCCTCCGGGGTGCCGTCGGCTATCACCTCCGACAGCGGAGTCCCCTCCATCCACTCGGTCACCAGCACCTGGTCGCCCTGGTGCACGACGTCCGGCACGACCACGTCCGGGTCGCCGTCGAAGGCGTCCGCGTGGGTCCGCTGGGCCTCGGCCTCCAGCTCGTAGTCGAGCTCCTCCGAGACCCGGTCGCGCAACTCCTTGATCAGCGGCTTGATGTCCATGCCAGGGATCAGCGGACCGAGCAGGCCCGCGAACCGGCCCAGCTGCTTGAGGTCCGAGAGCAGGGCCTCCCCGGCCCCCGGGTACTGGACCTTGACCGCGACCTGTCGGCCGTCGTGCCACACCGCCCGGTGCACCTGCCCGATCGAGGCCGCCGCGGCCGGCTTGTCCTCGAACTCCTCGAACAGCTCCCGCCAGTCCTCGCCCAACCGGTCGGCCAGCACCTGGTGGACCGTCGCGGCGGGCAGCGGCGGGGCGGCTTCCTGGAGCTTGGTCAGCGCCGCCCGGTAAGGCCCCGCGACCTCCTCGGGGAGGGCCGACTCGAAGACGGACAGGGCCTGGCCGAACTTCATCGCCCCGCCCTTCAGCTCCCCGAGCGTCTTGAAGAGCTGCTCGGCGGTGCGCTGCTGGAGCTCGCGGGCCACGATCTCCGCCGACTTGCCCCCGATCCGCTTGCCCAGCCCCCACGTGGCCCGACCCGCGATGCCCAGCGGCAGCGCGGCCAGCTTGACGGTACGGGTGACCGCCTTCCGGGGAAGATCAGACATGTGCCCCTCCAGTTCCCAGACGGCTGAGCCGCAAGCGACGTTCGCGAAGACCCCTCGGACCCAAGGCATCCTGTCATGGCCCTCCCGGCCGGTCCGATCCTCCTCCCACCCGCTCGAGCACCGCCGGACGGCCCGCGTCCGCGCCACAGGGGCAGTCGGGACGGGGGAGGACCCGGGAGTGCTCCCAGTGGAGCGCCGGCAGGGCCGCCTCCCAGCGGGCGCCCGTGGAGGCGGGCAGCCCACCGTCGAGGAAGGACAGGGCGTGGGCGGCGGCCAGGCCGGCGACCGCCGTGGACAGCCCCAGGTCGCACGCGGCGGTGGCCCGGCGCCGGTGGGCCGACCGCCACTGCACCAGCATCCTCGGCCAGGTGCGGTCCCGCTCCACCCGCTCGCGCTCCATGCACCCCGCGCATGCCGTGGTCCCCGGCAGCACCAGAGGACCCACCAGCCCGGTGCCCTCCAGCACCCCCGCGTACAGGTGGGGGACGCCCGTCGCCACCCAGCCGGCCGCGGTCTCCGGATCGGGTGCCCAGGCCTGCAGCCCGTCCCGGGGCGCGACCACCACCAGGGCCAGCCTCGGCTCCGGCCCCTCGCCCTCCCCGGCCCGCGGCGCCCGGCCCGGGGCCGACCCGCGCACCGCCCGCCCCGCGGCCTCGGCCCGCAGCCGGCCGACGCTTTCCGCCCCCAGCCCCCCGGGCGCCACGTCCCCCGGTTCGACCCGGCCCCCGTCGAGCACCTCGACCCGGCCGACGCCGGCGCCCGCCAGGACGGAGGCGATCACGGCGCCCACCCGGCCGCTCCCGCGCACCTGGACCCGTATCGCCCGGCGTGCGGCGACGCCGCGCAAGTCCCCGCCCGGCTCCCGGTGCACCAGGGACAGCGAGCCCAGGTCGGGACCCAGCCGCTCCAGCACCTCCGGCCGGCCCCGGACGGCCTGGGCCCGCGGGCCGCCGGCCGTGGCGTCGTCGAGCAGGCCGGCCCCCGCGAGCCGCCGGACCAGCTCGTCCGCCAAGCCCTCCGGCAGCCCCATCCCGACGGCCTCGGCCCGCAGCAGTTCCATCCCCCGGGTCCCGTCGATCCGGTCGATGAGCGATCCGGTCGCCGTGTCCACGGGGCCGAAGACCACGGCGTGCGCGGGTGTCACCCCGAACTGCACCGTCTTCAAGTCCCGCCAGGCCCGTGCCAGCGCGGGTTTCACCTTCGGATACATCGCCGCCCCCTCGAATCCGCTGTTCGCATTCCTGTTCCTGCACTGTTTCCGCGTACGTGCGTCCTTCCGTGTGCTTCCGCCACAGTGCCCGCCCGCCGCATTCCGTGCGGGAGTTTGTCCACAGGCGGGGGGTATAAGGCATATGAGATGAGGAAAGGGGTGCGGGGGGAATCACCCAGCGAATCGATCATGTTCGAACCCCGGACGGACGGGACTTCCGCAACGGCGACCGGGTACGGTCGTGGCGTGTCCGCCGATCCACCGCAGCGCGCCGTCGAAGTCCGCCGGAGCGCGCGGCGCCGCAGGACCGTATCGGCCTACCGCGAGGGTGACCGTACGGTCATCCTCATCCCTGCCCGGATGTCCGAGGCCGAGGAGCGCCGCTGGGTGGGCGTCATGCTCGACAAGCTGGCCTCCCAGGAGAGCAAGCGCACCCTCGGGGACGCGGAGCTCACCGAGCGCGCCGAGCGCCTGTCGGGCCAGTACTTCGGCGGACGCGCCCGCCCCGTCAGCGTCCGCTGGGTCACCAACCAGAACACCCGCTGGGGCTCCTGCACCCCCGCCGAGGGCAGCATCCGCCTCTCGCACCGCCTCCAGGGCATGCCCGAGTACGTCGTCGACTACGTGCTCCTCCACGAGCTGGCCCACCTCCTGGTGCCCGGCCACGGGCCCCGCTTCTGGGAGCTGCTGGAGGCCTACCCGCGCACGGAGCGGGCCCGGGGATACCTGGAGGGAGTCGTCGCCGCCGAGCGCCTCCCGCAGCCCCCCGCGACCCGCGACGAGTGACCCCGGCCCACCACCAAGGCGTCACGCACGGTGATATGTACCGGGTCGGTACCGACTTGGCCGGATGTCGGCAGTTGCCGTTAGCCTGAGCGGCACGCATTTACAGTCGGGATGGGGGACGGTCGTTACGTATGGCCAGGGAATTCCAACGCGGGCACAAGGCCAAGATCAGTGATCTGACGGCGGGCACCGATCTGTACGTGGGCGTCCAGATCTCCGGGCCCGGACTCGCCTTCGACATCAGCTGCTTCGGCCTCGACGCGAACGAGCAGCTTTCGGACGACCGCTACTTCGTCTTCTTCAACCAGCCGAAGTCACCGGAGGAGTCCATCCAGCAGCTCGGCGCGCAGGCGGGCGACACCGAATCCTTCCGGGTGACGCTGGACCGTGTTCCGCCGGCGATCCACAGGCTGTCCTTCACCGCCACCATCGACGGCGCCGGGCAGATGTCGCAGATCGGACCGGGTTACATCCGCATTGTGGCCGGCGGCGAAGAGGTCGTCCGGTACGCGTTCACGGGCTCCGAGTTCACCACCGAGCGGGCCGTGATGCTCGGCGACTTCTACCTGAAGGACGTGTGGCGCTTCGCCGCCGTCGGCCAGGGCTTCGACGGGGGCCTCGACGCGCTCCTGCGCAACTTCGGCGGCGAAGTCGCCGAGGAGGCACAGCCGCAGCAGCAGGTCCCGGCCCAGAGCGGCGCCGCGCCCGGTTTCGCACCGCCCCCGCAGGCGGCTTCCCCGGCCCCCGCGCCCTCCTTCGGCGCCCCGGCACCCCAGGCCCCGGCCCCCGCGCCGTCCTTCGGCGCCCCCGCGCCGGCACCCGTCCACCAGCCGCACCAGCCCCAGCCGTACCAGCAGCCGCAGCAGCCGCAGCCGTACCAGCAGCCTTCCGCGCCCGCCCCCGTGCACAGCGCGCCCACCATGGCCGCGCCGCTCGCCCCGGCCCCCGCGCCGTACGGCCGGCCGCAGCAGCAGCCCTCGTACGGCCAGCAGCTCCCCGGCCAGTACCCGGGTCAGGCACCCCCGCCCGCCCCGGCCCCCGCCCCCTACGGGCAGCAGCCCGGCCACGGCCACGTCCCCGGCCAGCCCCCCGGCTACGGCCAGCCCCCCGGCTACGGCCAGCCCCCCGGCCACGGCCCGCAGCTGGGCACCGGCACCGCGCCGCACGGCGCCGCCGGAGCCGGCCTCGCCGCCGCCCTCCAGCCGTACAAGGAAGCCCCCACCGGCGCCCGCTGGACCCCGCAGAACCAGCAGCTGATGCGGGTCGACCTCTCCATGGGCGGCCAGGCCGTCCTCGCCCGCCAGGGCAGCATGGTGCTGTACCAGGGCAAGGTGGACTTCAGCTACAAGGGCGCGGGCTTCGCCGGCCGCATCGTGGGCAATGCCACCGGCCAGGAGATGCAGCTCATGCGCTGCACCGGCCGCGGCCAGGTGTTCCTCGCCGAGACCGGCGCCCACCTGCACGCCATCGAGCTCCAGGGCGACGCGATCTGCGTCTCCGCCGAAGCCGTCCTGGCCTTCGACGAGTCGCTCCAGCACGAGGTCCGCCGCATCGAGGGCCACGGCATCCCGGGCGGCGCCCTGTTCACCATGCAGTTCCAGGGCACCGGCACGGTGATCGTCAAGACGCACGGCGTCCCGGTCGTCCTGCCCGTCACCCCGACCACCTTCGCGGACAGCAACGCCGTCGTCGCGTGGTCCGCGGCCTCACAGGTGATCCTTTCCAGCCAGGTCCGGCTGCGGCGCAACGCCTACCCCGGCCACAGCGGGGAGACCGTGAACCTCCAGTTCCGCGGCGCTCCCGGCAACTTCATCGTCGTCCAGCCGTACGAGGTCTGAGGGAGCCCGACATGAACGCAATGAACCAGCAGCTGGCGGGCTACGCCCCCACTCCCGTCACGGCCCGCATGGAGAACCACGGCCGGGCCATGCTCAAGGTCGCCATGCAGAGCGGCCAGGACCTCTTCGCGCGCACCGGTTCGATGGTCGCGTACGAGGGCTTCGTCCAGTACGAGCCCAACCCGCCGGCCGTTCGCCAGATGGCCTCGCAGTGGCTCACCGGCGAAGGCGCCCCGCTGATGAAGTGCAGCGGTGACGGTCTGCTCTACCTCGCCGACTACGGCGCGGACGTCGTCGTCATCAACCTCGACAACGACGCCCTGTCGGTGAACGGCACCAACCTGCTCGCCTTCGACGCCCACCTCCAGTGGGGCGTCGAGCGGGTCAAGGGCATGGCCAAGTTCGCCGGCCAGGGCCTGTTCAACGTCCAGGTCTCCGGCACCGGCTGGGTCGCCATCACCTCCCGCGGCACGCCGATCGTCGTCGACTGCGGCCGCGGTGACGACGAGACGTACGTCGACCCCGACGCGCTCGTCGCCTGGTCCCCGAACCTCAAGGTCAAGGGGAAGCGCAGCTTCAAGGCCTCGTCGATGATCGGCCGGGGCAGCGGGGAGGCCTACCAGATGGCCTTCTCCGGCCAGGGCATCGTCGTCGTACAGCCCAGCGAGGACAGCACCGACCGGCTCCGGGCCCGGGGCTGAGGGGGAGCGGACACATCATGCAGAGCGCACTTTTCGCCCACACCGAGGCGCAGTCCCAGGAGCGGTACGCGGTCCAGAACCCGCAGCTGCTGCGGGTCTCGCTGACCGGCACCGACGACGTGCTCGCCCGCAAAGGCGCGATGGTGGCCTACCAGGGCATCATCGACTTCGACGGCGAGTACCAGAGCACCACCCAGCGGCGCGCGCGCGCCCGCACCGGTGAGGGCCTCGACCTCATGCGCTGCTCCGGGCAGGGCACGGTCTACCTCGCCAACCTGGCCCAGTACGTGCACGTCGTGGACGTGGAGCAGGAGGGCCTCACCGTCGACAGCAGCTACGTCCTCGCCCTCGACTCCACCCTGCACACCGAGGCCATCGCGGTGGACAGCCAGTACGGGATCTCCGGCTCGGGCAAGTACCAGCTCAACATCAGCGGCCGGGGCAAGGTCGCCCTGATGACCTCCGGCCAGCCGCTGATGATGCAGGTCACGCCCGACAAGTACGTCAACGCCGACGCGGACGCCATCGTCGCCTGGTCCACCTCGCTGCGGGTCCAGATGCAGGCCCAGACCCACTCCGCCGGAGTGTGGCGCCGCCGGGGCAACACCGGCGAGGGCTGGGAGCTCAGCTTCCTCGGCACCGGCTTCGCGCTGGTGCAGCCCAGCGAGGTGCTGCCGCCGCAGAACGCCCAGCTCGGACAGGGCGCAGCCGCCCAGTTCGGCATGGGCCAGCAGGGCGCGCACGCGCAGAACCAGAACAACGCCTGGAACTAGCCGTCAGGGCACGTCGAAGGGGCGGTCCCGCACCGCGGCACCGCCCCCTCGCCGTGCCCCGGGTCAGCGGCCGGAGCCGTCGAGCCGCGCCAGGACCGCCTCCAGCAGCAGGACCACCGAGGTGTCGGCGACCGCCGCCACCTCCTCGTACGGGAACCAGCGCAGGTCGAGCGACTCCTCGCTGATCTCCGCCACGGCGTCGGCCGGGGCCAGCGCCGCGTACTGCACGTCCAGGTGCCAGTTGCACGGCGCCGGGATCGGGTGCCGGTCCAGGCGCACCGGGCCGCCGGACAGCAGGGTCAGTCCGGCGGCGATCCCCGACTCCTCGACGGCCTCGCGCAGCGCCGCGGCGGCCAGCGAGGTGTCACCGGGCTCGCAGTGGCCGCCCATCTGGAGCCACTTGCCCAGCTTCCTGTGCAGGGTGAGCAGCACCCGCCCGCGCTCCGGGTCGATCACCAGCGCGCTGCCGGTGAGGTGGCCGGCCGTGCAGGGCTTGTAGAGCGCGTCCGGATGGGCCGCCAGGTGCTCCAGGTAGAGGTCGCGCAGGTCGGGCTGGTCCTCGTACCGCTCCAGTACGAGGACCGCGTCTTCGTGCAGGCTCACTTCTTCTCTTCGCCCTCGCCGTCGCCCCGGCCGGGCTCCTCCTCACCCTTGCCCCCGCCCCCGCCGCGCTTCTCGGCGGCCTCGCCGAGCATCTTGTCGATCTCGGAGAAGTCGAGCTGCTCGCGGTGGACGAAGCCGTCCGGGTCGTCCAGGTCGGAGGCGGTCGGCAGCATGTCCGGGTGCTCCCACAGGCCGTCCCGGCCGTCGACGCCCCGCGCGTCCGTGAGCGAGGCCCACAGCCGCGAGGCGTCCCGCAGCCGGCGCGGGCGCAGCTCCAGGCCGATCAGCGTCGCGAAGGTCTGCTCCGCCGGGCCGCCCGAGGCGCGCCGCCGGCGCATGGTCTCGCGCATGGCGTCCGCCGAGGTCAGCCGGGGCTTCGCGGCCTCGTGGACCACCGCGTCGACCCAGCCCTCGACGAGCGCGAGCGCGGTCTCCAGGCGGGCCAGGGCGGCCTTCTGCTCGGGGGTGTCCTGGGGCTGGAACATGCCGCCCGCCAGCGCTTCCTGCAGCTGCTCCGGGTTGGAGGGGTCGAGCTGGCCGACCACCTCCTCCAGCTTCGAGGTGTCGACCTTGATGCCGCGGGCGTAGCCCTCGACCGCGCCGAACAGGTGCGAGCGCAGCCACGGCACGTGGGCGAACAGCCGGGCGTGGGCCGCCTCGCGCAGCGCCAGGTACAGCCGCACCTCGTCCGAGGGCACGCCGAGGTCCTTGCCGAAGCCCTCGATGTTCAGCGGCAGCAGCGCGGCCCTGCCCGCCGGGCCCAGCGGCAGACCGATGTCGGTCGAGCCGACGACCTCGCCCGCGAGCGTGCCCACGGCCTGGCCGATCTGCTGGCCGAACATGGCCCCGCCCATGGATCGCATCATGCCGAGCAGCGGGCCCGCCATGGCCTGCATCTCCTCGGGCAGGACGCCGCCCATGGCCGCGCCGACGCGCTCGGCGACCGGGTCCACGAGCTCCTTCCACACCGGGAGGGTCGCCTCGACCCACTCGGCGCGGCTCCAGGCCACGGCCGTGTTCGCGCCCGAGGGCAGCGAGGTCACGCCGTCCAGCCAGATGTCCGCCAGGCGCACGGCCTCCTCGACCGCCGACTTCTCGGCGACGCCGACGCTCGCGTCCTTCACGCCGTCCGCGGTGCCCTGGGCGACGGTCTGGCGCGCGATGTCCTTGGCCATGTCCCAGTTCACGGGACCGCCGTCGTAGCTGAGCATCTGCCCGAGCTGCTGGAAGGCCGCGCCCAGGTCGTTCGGGTTCATCGCGCCGAACATCGCGGCGAACGGATTGTCCGCCCCGCCCGGGCCGCCGGCGCCGCCCGGCAGGCCCATGCCGGGGAACCCGAACGGATTCGCCGGGCCGCCCTGGCCGCCCTGATCGCCCTTCTTCCTGCCCTCGTCGCCGTCGTCCGGCTCCTCCGGCGGAAGGCCGAATCCGAATGGGGTGTCGCTCACGGGTTTCCTCGGCTCGTAGGGCCGCCGGCGGGAGCCGACGGGCAATGGTCCGACAACACCACCCAGCGTAGACACCCCGCCCCGCTTACGGGCTCGGTGCTCCGCCGACTCCTGGGCTGCGGCAGGATGGGACATCACCTGGTGGGTACGCGTCACGGCGCGCCCCCACTGAAGACAACCGCTGGAGACGCCCGGTGAGTTCCCCAGATCGACAGGTTCACGCAGCCGACGACGCCGAAGACCACCCCGAGCACGGCGCGGACGCCCATGACGTTCGCCGGCCGCGAAACCCGGCAGGACACGTGCGGCACAGCCCCGTGATCGCCGTCACCGGCGCCGCCTCCGGGGTCGGCGCGGCCCTGGTGAGCCGCCTGGCGGCCTCCGAGGAGGTGAAGCAGGTCGTCGCGATCGACGAACGGCGCGGGGACTGCGCGGACGCGCTGTGGCACGTGCTGGACGTGCGCGACCCGGCCATCGCCGAGAAGCTGCGGGGCGCGGACGTCGTCGTCCACCTCGCCCTGGACCTCGACCTGGAGACGGACCCGGCGGCCCGCACCGCGTACAACGTGCGCGGAACCCAGACCGTGCTGACGGCCGCCGCCGCGGCCGGCGTGCACCGGGTGGTGCTCTGCACCTCCGCCATGGTCTACGGCGCCCTGCCCGACAACGACATCCCGCTCTCGGAGGACTCCGAGCTGCGCGCCACCGCCGAGGCCACCGGCGTCGGAGACCTGCTGGAGATCGAGCGCCTCGGCCGCCGGGCCCCGCGCGCCCACCCCGGGCTCAACGTCACCGTGGTCCGCCCGGCGGTCCTGGTCGGCGGCACGGACACCGCGCTGACCCGCTACTTCGAGTCCCCCCGCCTGCTCGTGGTGGCCGGCTCCCGGCCCACCTGGCAGTTCTGTCACGTCGAGGACCTGGTCAGCGCCCTGGAGTACGCCGCCCTGGAGAAGGTCGAGGGCGAGCTGGCGGTCGGCTGCGAAGGCTGGCTGGAGCAGGAGGAGGTCGAGGAACTCAGCGGCATCCGCCGCATGGAGCTCCCCTCCGCGGTCGCGCTGGGCGCGGCGGCCCGGCTGCACCGGATCGGCCTGACCCCCTCCCCGGCGGGCGACCTGGCGTACACGATGCACCCGTGGGTGGTCAGCGTCAGCAAGCTGCACGCGGCGGGCTGGCGGCCGCGCTGGTCCAACGAGGAGGTGCTGGCGGAGCTCCTCCAGGAGGTCGCGGGCCGGCACACCGTCGTCGGGCGCCGCCTGGGCCGCAAGGACGCCGCGACGGCCGCCGGGGCGGCGGGCGCGACGGTGGCCCTGCTGGGCGCCGCGGCGGCGGTCCGCCGCGCCCGCAAGCGGCGCGGGATCTGACGTAACCGCGGCTGCCCGCGTCCGCCCCGCGGCCCGGGGCGGACACCGCCGCCACCAGGGGATTCCTGTAGGAGGCTCCCAAGGCGGGAGGCGGGCCCCGGGCGAATCGGCTATACCGCCGCGTCGGCCGCTGAGGCACGATGGGAGGCATGGCACCGCACTTCGACCACCCCGGCGAGCAGGCCGCACCGGACCCGATCCGCCTGCTCGAGATCCGTGACACCCCCCTCTCGATCGACGAGGTCTTCCGGGCCGTCGGCGACGACGAGACGGGCGGTACGACGCTCTTCGTCGGCACGGTGCGCAACCACGACGGCGGAGCGGACGTCGACTCGCTCGGCTACTCCTGCCATCCGACCGCCGAGGCCGAGATGCGCCGCGTGGCCGCACGCGTCGTGGCGAAGTACCCGGTCCGCGCCCTGGCCGCCGTGCACCGCGTGGGCGACCTCGCCGTCGGCGACCTCGCCGTCGTCGTCGCCGTGTCCTGCCCGCACCGCGGCGAGGCCTTCGAGGCCTGCCGCATGCTGATCGACGACCTCAAGCACGAGGTCCCGATCTGGAAGCACCAGACGTTCGCGGACGGCACGGAGGAGTGGGTCGGCGCCTGCTGACCCGGGCCCGGGAGCCGGCGCCGGACCGGTGCGGCGCCGGTCCAAACCCCCCGTGGCGGAGCCGTACCCGTATGGGGGTAGCCTCGCACCCGTTCGGCCGCGCAACACGCCCTCGATTTGCGTAACCCCTCTCCGGGCATGAGCGTTGAAGCCACCAACGACAAGCATTCCGGGATAAGGAGGCACGCCCATGGCGTCACTGGCGTGGTTGCTGATTCCGCTGTTCGCCGCGATCGGTGCGGCGATATGGGGCAGCTGGGCGGCACGCGACCGCACCCAGGGCGACATATCCGAACTCGCGGGTTACGCGAGATTCCGTGAAGCCATGGGCAAAGCCGACCGGGTCCCGGTGAAGGCAGAGGCGCGCTCCGGCTCGGACGCCGTCTGAGCGCCCCTGAGAATCCCCTGAGAGTTCGCTGCCGCGGCCCCCTGCGGCCCGGCCCCGGGGGCTGCCCGACAGGCCCGTCCCGTACTGTCGGATCCATGCCACGCCGCACCGCGACGATGCTCGCCTCCACCCTCGTGCTGTTCGCGCTGCTCTGCGCAGGCGTCTTCC
Source organism: Streptomyces sp. NPDC058674 (assembly GCF_042716505.1). NCBI lineage: Bacteria > Bacillati > Actinomycetota > Actinomycetes > Kitasatosporales > Streptomycetaceae > Streptomyces > Streptomyces sp. NPDC058674. Next base: position 19,383 of record NZ_JBHXSC010000046.1, on the reverse strand, counting down.
TGAAGGTGCCGTACTCGGAGATGAGCCCGGGCCCGACGGTGAACACGCTGGGCGACGCGCGCGGCGAGCCGGTCCTGAGCATCTCGGGGCGCAAGACGTACCCGACCAGCGGGCACCTCAACATGACGACGGTCCGCGTCACGAGCGCCGACTACAACATGAATCTGCTGGAAGCCGTGTACGGGTGGCTGGCCGGCGACAACATCGTCGTGCCGCACGAGAACCTCTACCCCGACGGCAAGACGGACGAGCAGTCGACGCAGGAGAACGCCGAGGAGTTCACGCAGTCGCAGCAGAGCGCCAAGGTGGCCGCGCTGAAGGAGCTCGGCATCCCGGTCACCGCCCGCGTGATCGTCTCCTCGGTGGTCAAGGCCAGCCCCTCCGAGGGCAAGCTGCACGCCGGCGACGTGATCAAGGCCGTCGACGGCACCCCGGTCACGGAACCGGGCGACGTGGCCAAGCTCGTCACCCGGCACAAGCCCGGCGAACCGGTCGAGTTCACCCTCGTGCCCGCCGCCGAGGCGGCCGAGGCGGCGAAGGCCAACCGCGAGCCCGCCGGCTCCACGAAGGTCACGATCACCACGGGCAAGGCGGAGGGCGACGGCCACGCGATCGTCGGCATCCGGGCCGGCACCGACCACAGCTTCCCGTTCTCGATCGACATCAAGCTCAGCGACGTCGGCGGCCCGAGCGCCGGGCTGATGTTCGCCCTCGGCATCGTGGACAAGCTGACACCCGAGGACCTCACCGGCGGGAAGTTCATCGCCGGCACCGGCACCATCGACGACGCGGGCAGGGTCGGGCCGATCGGCGGCATCCAGATGAAGACCATCGGCGCGCGCCAGGCCGGAGCCCGGTACTTCCTGACGCCCGCCGAGAACTGCGCCGTCGCGGCCCACGACGTGCCCGACGGGCTCACGCTCGTGAAGGTCTCCACCATCGGCGACGCCACGGCCGCCCTGAAGAAGATCGGCAAGGGGGACACGGCCGGGCTGCCGCAGTGCGGCCCCAAGCCCTGACCGGTCCGCCCCGGCCCCGCGGGCGCCCGCCCGCTACGAGAAGGTCGCGGCCAGCGCCTCGGCCAGGCCGGGCACCAGGCCCCCGCCGGTGAGGACCTCGGTCGAGGAGTCCTTCTCCCGCAGCCGCACGGCCGACTCGCGCGAGCCGTCGCGCAGCACCGCCACGGTGAGGCGGACCTCCTGCCGCTCCGGGTGCCCGGCGACCCACCGGGACAGCTGCTTGTCGTTCAGCCCCTCCGGAACGGCGGACTCCGCGGAGGGCGGCAGCATCAGCCGCTCCACCGTGAGCGCGCAGCCGACGACCGCGTCGGGCCAGGCGATGGTGCCCAGGAACGTGTCGAGCGGAGTCCCGGCCGGGACCTCGTCCTGCTCGATCGGGGTGAGGGAGGACTTGCCGGCGTCGTCCTGGTCGAGACCGAGCTGGCTCGCGAGGCGCGGCTCCTGCTTCTTGAGCCGGCCGGTGTCGACCAGTGCGAACAGCCGGGCCGGCTTGTCCCAGCCGAGGCCGGCCGCGTACTCGTCGATCTCGAGGCAGGCACGGGTGAGCGGGCTGGCCGCCATGGGAGTGCCGGGGGAAGGCGAAAGGTTGGACATGGACAACATCCTGCCTCCTTTCCACCCGATACCGGGAACTGACCAAAGCCTCAGTAAGTTGCATGAGTGGGCTCTACGATCGGGGGCCCGTTCATTACCAGACAGCGACTTTCGAGGTGCGCACCTTGGCTTTCCAGATGCCGGACCGCGGCGGAGGCCCTTCGGGGCCACGGATGAGAGTCGGCCGCCCGTCCCGGCGAGCCCGCACTCTCCTCATGACCCTGGGCGTACTGGCCGTCCTGGCGATGCTCTTCATCATGTTCGCCGGGTTCTGGACGGACTGGCTCTGGTTCCGTTCCGTGAAGTACTCGACGGTCTTCACCACCACGCTGTGGACCAAGATCGGCCTGTTCGCCGTCTTCGGCCTGCTGATGGCCGGCGCCGTCGGGTTCAACATCTGGCTGGCCCACCGGCTGCGGCCCCCGCTCAGCGCGATGTCGATGGAGCAGCAGAGCCTCGACCGCTACCGGATGAGCGTCGCCCCGTACAAGAAGTGGCTGCTCCTGGGCATCTCCGTGCTCGTCGGCCTGATCGCGGGCGCCTCGGCGGCGGGCCAGTGGAAGACCTGGCTGATGTTCGTGAACGGCGTGCCCTTCGGCCAGAAGGACACCCAGTTCAATCTGGACGTCTCCTTCTACACCTTCAACCTGCCCTGGTACCGCTTCATGCTCGGCTTCGGCTTCGCCGCCGTCGTGCTGTCGGTGATCGCCGCCGTCGTCGTGCACTACCTGTACGGCGGACTGCGCGTGACCAGCCCCGGAGCGCGGGCCACCGGCGCGGCGACCGGGCACCTGTCGGTGCTGCTCGGCCTCTTCGTCTCGCTGAAGGCGGTCGCGTACTGGCTCGACCGGTACGGCCTCGCCGTGAAGTCCAGCGACTTCAAGGCGGCCGACAACTGGACCGGTCTGCGCTACGTCGACGCGAACGCGTACCTGCCGGCGAAGACGATCCTCGTCGCCATCGCCGCGATCTGCGCCGTGCTGTTCTTCGCGACGCTGTGGCGCCGCACCTGGCAGCTGCCGGTGATCGGCTTCGGCCTGATGGTCCTCTCGGCGATCCTGATCGGCGGGCTCTACCCGGCGATCGTGCAGAAGTTCCAGGTCCAGCCGAACGAGCAGGCCAAGGAGTCCCCGTACGTCCAGAAGAACATCAAGGCGACGCGCGACGCCTACGGCATCGCCGACTCCGAGGTGAAGGACTACGCGGGCGTCCCGGCCGCGGGGACGGACAAGGCCGAGCTGCGCCAGGCGGCCGACACGACCGCCAGCGTGCGCCTGCTCGACCCGAACATCGTCTCGCCGGCGTTTCAGCAGCTCCAGCAGGTCAAGGGCTACTACGCCTTCCCGTCCACGCTCGCCGTGGACCGCTACAGCGGCCAGGACACGGTCATCGGTCTGCGCGAGCTGAACATCGGCGGCATCCCGAAGAACAACTGGATCAACGACCACTTCAAGTACACGCACGGCTACGGCGTGGTCGCGGCCAAGGGCACCACCGTCGGTGACCAGGGCGCCCCCGACTTCACCCAGTCCGACCTGCCCTCCAAGGGCATGTTCGGCACGGACTTCGAGCAGCGCATCTACTACGGCGAGCAGACGAGGCAGTACTCGATCGTCGGCGGGCCGCAGAAGGAGCTCGACTACTCGGACGACAAGGGTGAGAAGGAGACCAGCTACAAGGGCAACTCCGGAGTCAGCCTCGACAACCCGATCAACCGGGCGGCGTACGCGCTCAGCTTCAGCGAGCCGCAGATCCTCTACTCCGGGGCCATCGGCGACGGCTCGCGCATCCTGTACAACCGCACGCCCAAGGAGCGCGTCGAGGCCGTCGCCCCCTGGCTGACCATCGACGGCGCCCCGTACCCGGCGGTCGTCGACGGCAAGGTCAAGTGGATCGTCGACGCCTACACGACGACCAACGGCTACCCCTACGCCTCGCGGACCACGCTGGGCCAGAGCACCGCGGACTCGCTGACCAACAGCCAGCGCGCGGTGGTGGCGCAGGAGAACCAGGTCAACTACATCCGCAACTCGGTGAAGGCCACCGTCGACGCGTACGACGGCACGGTCGACCTGTACCAGTGGGACACCAAGGACCCGGTGCTGAAGACCTGGATGAAGGCGTTCCCGGGGACGGTGAAGCCCAAGAGCGAGATCTCCAAGCCGCTCATGGACCACCTGCGCTACCCCCAGGACCTCTTCAAGGTCCAGCGCGAGCTGCTGACCCGCTACCACGTCACCGACCCGCAGACCTTCCTCAGCGGCAGTGAGGCCTGGGCCGTCCCGGACGACCCGACCACCAAGGCCGGTACGGCGGTCCCGCCGTACTACCTGTCGATGAAGATGCCGGGCCAGAAGGAGAAGGACCAGGTCTTCTCGCTCACGACGACCTTCACGCCCAACGAGCGGGACAACCTGAGCGCCTTCATGGCGGTCAACGCCGATCCGGGCACACCGGACTACGGCAAGATCAGCGTGCTGAAGCTGCCGACCAGCAAGCCGGTCGACGGGCCCAAGCAGGTCCAGAGCAAGTTCCAGTCCGAACCGAAGATCGCCGAGTCCATCCGCCTGCTGCGCGGCGGCGACTCGGAGGTCGAGTACGGGAACCTGCTCACGGTCCCGCTCGACGGGGGAATGCTCTACGTCGAGCCGGTGTACGTGCGCAGTTCGGGGCTGAAGTACCCGCTGCTGCGCAAGGTACTGGTGACCTACGGCGGCCAGACGGCCTTCGAGGACACCCTGGAGAAGGCGCTGAACGTGGTGTTCGGGGCCGAGGCGCCGACCACGCCCGTCCCGCCGACGACGCAGCCCCCGGGCGAGGGCACCACCACGCCGCCCACCACCCAGAACCCGACGGTCAAGGCGGCGCTGGGCGACGCCCAGAAGGCCATCGAGGACGCCGAGAAGGCGCGGACGGCGGGTGACTGGGCGGCCTTCGGCAAGGCCCAGGAGGAGATCAAGGCGGCGCTGAAGCGGGCGATCGACGCCGAGGCGAAGCAGGCCGCACCGCAGCCGGGAGGCTGACCCGGACGGTCCGGCCGGGCGGCATCCCGCCCGGCCGGACCGTCGGTACGGAGCCGTCCCGCGCCCGTGATACTGTGGTTTCACCGACGCGGGGTGGAGCAGCTCGGTAGCTCGCTGGGCTCATAACCCAGAGGTCGCAGGTTCAAATCCTGTCCCCGCTACTGAAGACGAAGGCCCGGATCCATGGGATCCGGGCCTTCGTCGTGCCCGGGGCCGACGGTGCTGACGAGCAGACAGGGCCGACGGGGGCGGACACGCGGGTAGCTGAGACGGGTGAGTTGGGGGCGGACCGTGTTTGACTTGGCTATCTGTGGGCATGTCGACAAAACGCTGTAGTGACCTCACGGGCTGCGACATACCAGGTGTGCGCGGGTAGCAGGTGGTGCGACGATGGGATTTATGGGGGAGAGGTCAACTCTGCTGGAGACAGGGCGGTTTGTGAGAGCGGAGGCCGAGCCGGGTACGGGAGCCGGCGTGACGGCTCCCGCTGTCAACGCGCAGACCGCCCCGACCGATGCGGATTTCGCGGAGGAGATGTTCGCCGAGACCGACACGGCGAGCGACGCCGAGCTCGAAGCCAGGCACCGGGTGGCCGCCGACAAGGGCGACCCCGGCGCCATGAGCGTGCTCGGCGCCCTCCTGCTGCGCCGGGGCGACCTGGACGCCGCCGAGCCCTACCTGCGCGGTGCCACCGCGGAAGGGGACCGCGCCGCCGCCAACAACCTCGGAGTGCTGCTGCACCAGCGCGGCTACCCGGACGAGGCCGCCGGCTGGTGGCGGGTGGCCGCCGTGGCCGGCTCCGCGCCGGCCGCGCACGCCCTCGGCCGCCACTTCCGCGAGCGCGGGGACGAGCCCGCCGCCGAGTACTGGCTGCGCCAGGCGGCGGAATCCGGCCACGCCCTGGGCGCGTACGGCCTGGCCGACCTGCTGGAGCACCGCGGGGACCGGGGCGTGGAGCGCTGGTTCCGGGCCGCCGCCGAGCAGGGGCACCGCGAGGCCGCCTACCGGCTCGCCCGGCACCTGCGCAAGGGCGACCCCGCCGAGGCCGAGCAGTGGTACCGGCAGGCCGCCGCGCGCGGACACCGTCGCGCCGCACTGCACCTGGGGGCGCTGCTGGAGGCCCGCGGTGAGCTCAAGGAGGCCGGACGCTGGTACCTGACCTCGGCCAAGCAGGGGGAGGCCCGCGCGGCGTGCGCGCTCGGCTTCCTGCTGCGCGACGCCGGGGACGAGGACAGCGCGGCCGCGTGGTGGCACCGGGCCGCCCAGGACGGCGACGGCAACGCCGCCAACGCCCTGGGCGCGCTGCACGCCGCCCGCGGGGAGACCCAGACGGCGGAGCGCTGGTACCGGTCCGCCATGGACGCGGGCGACCAGAACGGGGCGTACAACCTCGCTCTGCTGTGCGCCGCGCAGGAGCGGACCGCGCAGGCCGAGCAGTGGTACCGGCGTGCGGCCTACGCCGGCCACCGGGAGGCGGCCAACGCGCTGGCCATCCTGCTGTTGCAGGGCGGGGACGCGGAAGGCGCCGAGCCGTGGTTCTCCAAGGCCGCCGAGGCGGGGAGCGTGGACGCCGCCTTCAACCTCGGCATCCTCTTCGCCAGCCGGGACGAGGACCGCACGGCGCTGAAGTGGTACGAGCGGGCCGCGTCCGCGGGGCACACCGACGCGGCGCTCCAGGTCGGCATCGCGCTGGTGCGCGACGGCGAGGAGCGGGCCGCCGAGCGCCACCTGCGGTGCGCCGCGGGCGGCGGGAGCGCGGAGGCGGCCTTCCGGCTGGCCTCCCTGCTGGAGTCGCTGGCCCCGCCGCCGGAGCCGGTGGCGCTGGGCGAGTCGGCGGGCGCGGCCGAGCGGACCGAGAGCGAGGAGTGGTACGAGCGGGCCGCGGAGCTGGGGCACCGCCGGGCCCAGGTGCGGGTCGGCATGCTGGCCGCCGCCCGCGGTGATCTGGCGGTCGCCGCGCGGTGGTACCGGGAGGCGGCCGAGGCGGGCTCCCGCAACGGGGCGTTCAACCTCGGCCTGCTGCTGGCGCGCGAGGGCGACGAGCCCGAGGCGGCCCTGTGGTGGACCCGCGCGGCGGTCGCGGGGCACGGCCGGGCCGCGCTGCGGCTGGGCCTGCTGGCGGCGCGCCACGGCGACCTCGCCGAGGGCCAGAAGTGGTGCGTCCGCGCCATGGAGCTCGGCCCGGCCGAGGTCTCGGAGCGGGCGGCCCGCCTGCGGGAGGCGCTGGCCGAGGAGCTCTCGGCCTGACCCGCCGCCGGGCCGGGCCGCTCCGCCGCAGGTCCGGCCCGTTAACCGATTTGCATCTGCCGTCCGCGCCCCCGTACAGTGAGGTTTACCGACGCGGGGTGGAGCAGCTCGGTAGCTCGCTGGGCTCATAACCCAGAGGTCGCAGGTTCAAATCCTGTCCCCGCTACTGAAGGCCCGAGGCCCGGATCCCATGGATCCGGGCCTCGAGTCGTTTCCGGCCGCGTTGGCGACCGCGAACCAGGCGGCCCGGTCCGACGGGGAAGGGCCCGGAGCGCATCGCTCCGGGCCCTCCGTCGGGTGCCGCCGCGGGTCAGGCGCCCGCGCAGTTCGGGCAGACGCCGCGGTACGTCACCTCGACCGCCGACACCACGAAGCCGAAGCGCTCGGTGTCCGGCAGGTCGGCCAGCGGGTTGCCCGCCGGGTGGACGTCGCGGATCGCGCCGCACCGGGCGCAGACCAGGTGCTGGTGCGGTCGGTGGGCGTTCGGGTCGTACCGCTTGGCGCGGCGGTCCGTGGACACCTCCAGGACCTCGCCGAGCGTGACGAGCTCGCCCAGGGTGTTGTAGACGGTGGCGCGGGAGATCTCGGGCAGTTTCGCCACGGCGCGCGCGTGCACCTCGTCGGCCGTCAGGTGGACGTGGTCACCGTCGAGCACCTCGGCCACGACGCGCCGCTGGGCGGTCATGCGCCAGCCGCGGCCGCGAAGTCGTTCCAGCAGGTCACTCATGGAAGTCAGCCTAACAGCGTGGGGACTGGGTGTAAGTCCCGAAGCGGTGTGGAATTGGATGCTTGCTTGACTTAGACAAAGTCCATTGTAGGATCGGTTACGGCACAGGCCGAGGACAGGACATGCAGGAATGACGCAGGAGGCGCACGTGACGCAGGGACCGCTCACCACGGAGGCCGGAGCCCCGGTCGCGGACAACCAGAACAGCGAGACCGCGGGCGTCGGCGGCCCCGTACTGGTGCAGGACCAGCTGCTGCTGGAGAAGCTCGCGCACTTCAACCGCGAGCGCATCCCGGAGCGCGTGGTCCACGCCCGCGGCGCCGGCGCCTACGGCACCTTCACCCTGACCCGCGACGTCTCGCAGTGGACCCGGGCCGCGTTCCTGTCCGAGGTCGGCAAGGAGACCGAGACCTTCCTGCGCTTCTCCACCGTCGCGGGCAGCCTCGGCTCCGCCGACGCGGTGCGCGACCCCCGCGGCTGGGCGCTGAAGTTCTACACCGAGGAGGGCAACTACGACCTCGTCGGCAACAACACCCCGGTGTTCTTCATCAAGGACGCCGTGAAGTTCCCGGACTTCATCCACACCCAGAAGCGCGACCCGTACACGGGCTCGCAGGAGGCGGACAACGTCTGGGACTTCTGGGGTCTGTCGCCCGAGTCCACCCACCAGGTGACCTGGCTGTTCGGCGACCGCGGCATCCCGGCGTCCTACCGCCACATGAACGGATTCGGCTCGCACACGTTCCAGTGGAACAACGAGGCCGGCGAGGTCTTCTGGGTCAAGTACCACTTCAAGACCGACCAGGGCATCAAGAACCTCACCCAGGCCGAGGCCAACCGGCTCGCCGGCGAGGACCCCGACTCGCACCAGCGCGACCTGCGCGAGGCCATCGAGCGCGGCGACTTCCCGTCCTGGACCGTGCAGGTCCAGATCATGCCGGCGGCCGAGGCGGCCGAGTACCGCTTCAACCCGTTCGACCTCACCAAGGTGTGGCCGCACGCGGACTACCCGCCGATCGAGATCGGCAAGCTGGAGCTCAACCGCAACCCGGAGAACGTCTTCGCCGAGGTCGAGCAGTCGATCTTCTCCCCGGCGCACTTCGTCCCCGGCATCGGCCCGTCCCCGGACAAGATGCTCCAGGGCCGCCTCTTCGGCTACGGCGACGCCCACCGCTACCGCGTCGGCGTCAACGCCGACCACCTGCCGGTCAACCGCCCGCACGCCACCGAGGCGCGCACCCACTCCCGCGACGGCCACCTGTACGACGGCCGCCACAAGGGGGCGAAGAACTACGAGCCGAACAGCTTCGGCGGCCCCCACCAGACGGACCGCCCGCTGTGGCAGCCGGTCGCGCTGACGGGCGGCACGGGCAACCACGCCGCGCCGGTCCACCGCGAGGACAACGACTTCGTCCAGGCGGGCAACCTCTACCGCCTGTACTCGGAGGACGAGAAGTCCCGTCTGGTGGAGAACCTGGCCGGCTTCATCGCCAAGGTCTCCCGTGACGACATCGTCGAGCGGGCGGTCAACAACTTCCGCCAGGCGGACGGCGACTTCGGCAAGCGGCTCGACGCCGCGGTCCAGGCCCTCCGCGGCTGACGCACCGCCTGCCGTTGCGCGAAGACGGGCCGGCCCCCTCGGGGGAGCCGGCCCGTCGGCGTACCGCGGCGCCTCCCGCGCTACGCGGGCACGGCGCTGCGCCGGGCCGGGACCCAGCAGCGGATCACGTCGCGTACGGAGACGATGCCCACGGGTCCGCCGTGCTCCAGCACGATCAGGTGCCGGAAGCCGCCGTTGGCCATGGCCTCGGCGGCCTCCTGCACGGTGGCGTCCGGAGTGCAGAAGACGACGTTGTTGGTGGTGTGCGCGCCCACGGACTCGCGGTCGGGATCGTGTCCCGCGCCGATCGAGTTGAGGATGTCGCGCTCGGTCAGGATGCCGATCCCGCTGTGCTCGGGGTCGAGGACGACGGCGGCGCCGACGCGCCGGCCGGACATCAGGCAGGCCGCCTGACGCAGGGTGTGCGCGGGTCCGAGGGTAAGGATCACGGTGCTCATTGCGTCGCGGACGAGCATGAAGGGAGCCACCTCCTGGGGTGAGTCCGCCCGCTTGGGGTGGGTGCGCTTGAGAAGCGATTCACAAAGGCACAAGCGGGTGGATCCTCAGATTCCCACGGACTCGGAGGGTCAGCAAGGAGGCGTGGAGGGCCCGTTGGGCGCGAGCCCCCGCGCCGGAGCCCGGAGCGGGGATCAGGCGCGCGGGCGCAACAGCTCCAGCATCTCCTCGTGCAGCAGCCCGTTGGAGGCGGCGGCGTTCCCGCCGTGGACCCCCTCCACCCCGTCCAGGCCGGTGAAGCGGCCGCCCGCCTCCTCGACCACGACCGCCAGGGCCGCCATGTCCCACAGGCTCAACTCCGGCTCGGCGCACAGGTCCAGCGAGCCCTCGGCGACCATCATGTACGGCCAGAAGTCGCCGTAGCCGCGGGTGCGCCAGCACGCCCGCGACAGGTCCAGGAATCCCGCGAGGCGGCCCTGCTCCTCCCAGCCGCCCAGCGAGGAGTATCCGAACGAGGCGTCCCCCAGCCCGGCCACCTTGGAGACGCCGAGCGCGGTCGTCGCGCCGAGCGCTCCGCCCGCGAAGGCGCCGCCGCCCCGGCGGGCCCACCAGCGGCGGCCCAGCGCCGGCGCGGACACCACACCGACCACCGGACGGAAGACGCCGTCGGCGCCCTCGGTCATCAGGGAGATCAGGGTGGCCCACACGGGGACCCCGCGCACGTAGTTCTTCGTCCCGTCGATCGGGTCCACGACCCAGCGGCGGGGGCCGCTGCCGTCCAGCCCGTACTCCTCGCCCAGGACGGCGTCGTCGGGGCGCGCGGCCGCGATCCCGGCCCGGATGATCTCCTCGGCGGCCTTGTCCGCCTCGCTCACCGGGGTCATGTCCGGCTTCGTCTCCACCACCAGGTCGAGGGCACGGAACCGCTCCATCGTGGCGGCGTCCGCCGCGTCGGCGAGTTCGAGGGCAAGGCGCAGGTCATCGTCATACTCGGACATGGCCGAACAGTATCGCGGCCGGCCCCGGGCCCGGGAGGCGGCCTTGACAGGATCTGGCGCCCCGTCAACTCTGGCGGTGAGGGTCCGCCGGGAAAGCCCGGCGGGACGGCCCAGTGGGCAGGAGTCGACGATGCCGGCAGCCCGGGAGTCCCTGCTCGACGCGGCCCAAGCGGCGCTCTCGGCCCACCCCTGGCCCGCCGTCCGGATGGTCGAGGTGGCCGCCGCGGCCGGGGTGTCCCGGCAGACCCTCTACAACGAGTTCGGCGGCAAGGCGGGCCTGGGCCGCGCCCTGGTCCGGCGCGCGGCCGACCACTACCTCGACGGGGTGGACCTGGCCCTGGCGACTCCGGCCGCGGACGCCGAGCGGCTGGCCGCCGTCGCGGAGTGGACCGTACGGGCGGCCCGCGCCCGTCCCCTCGTACGGGCCCTGCTCACCGGCGCCTGGGACGCGGAGCTGCCCGCGGCCGGGCGGGCCCCCGGCCCCGGCGAGCTGGCCCGCGCGGTGCGCGACCGGGCGGCCGGGGCGCTGGCCCCGGGGCAGGACGCCCGGCGCTGCGAGCTCGTCGTCCGGCTCGCGCTCTCCTACGTGGTGGCCCCCGGACAGGAGCCGGGAGCGGGGGAGCTGCTCCGGCTGATCAGTGCGCCGACCCCGACAGCTGGAGCCCGATCACGCCCAGGATCACCAGCGAGATCGAGACGAGCTTGAGGGCGGAGACCAGGTCGCCGAGGAAGACCATGCCGTAGATCGCCGTCCCGGCGGCGCCGATCCCCGTCCACACCGCGTACGCCGGGCCCACGTCCAGCTTCTTGAGCGCCAGCGTCAGCAGGCCGAAGCTGCCGAGGGCGAAGCACGCGAACGCGATGGTCGGCCACAGCCGGGTGAAACCGTGGGACAGCTTGAGGCAGACCGCGAAACCGGTCTCCAGGAATCCCGCGACCACGACCAGCAGCCACGCCATGTCGCATGCCTCCCCGCGTCACGTGACACGGTCGGGGCCGGATTCGGGCCTGAGCCAGCGCGCCACTAGGTGCGGTGATGCATTTACCAGACACGGTGGTCGCCAAACGTCGCACGCGTCAGTCGCCTTCGCGGCGCTCCCGCGTCTCCAGCAGCCGCCGCAGGGAATACAGCCGCGCCTGGTCCGCGTGGCCGTCTTCCACCCACGTGTCGAGCGCGCAGTCCGGCTCGTCGTGGCTGCAGGCTCGCGGGCACTGATCCGTGCCGCCCACCAGGTCGGGGAAGGCCAGGATCACCCGGGACGGGTCCACGTGGTGCAGGCCGAAGGAGCGCACGCCCGGGGTGTCGATGACCCAGCCGTCGCCCGAGGGCAGCGGCAGGGCCAGCGCCGAGGTGGTGGTGTGCCGGCCGCGGCCGGTCACCGCGTTGACGTGGCCGACGGCGCGCTGGCGGCCCTCGGCGACCAGCGAGTTCACCAGGGTGGTCTTCCCGACGCCCGAGTGGCCGACGAAGGCCGTGATCCGGCCGTTCAGGCGCTCGCGCACCCGGTCGGCGGCGTCGCCCGCTGCCAGCTCCTCGCGGTTGGTCACCACGTAGTTCACGCCGAGCGTCGAGTAGATCTCCAGGATCTTGTCCGCCGCGGTCAGGTCCGACTTGGTGAGCACCAGCAGGGGCTCCAGCCCGGCGTCGTACGCCGCGACCAGGCACCGGTCGATCATCCGGGGCCTGGGCTCCGGATCGGCCAGCGCCGTGACGATCGCCAGCTGGTCGGCATTGGCGACGACCACCCGCTCGTACGGGTCGTCGTCGTCGGCGGTGCGCCGCAGGACGGACCGGCGCTCCTCGATGCGCACGATCCGGGCCAGGGTGTCCTTCCTGCCGGACAGGTCGCCGACGATCCACACCCGGTCGCCGACCACCGCGGCCTTGCGGCCCAGCTCGCGGGCCTTCATCGCGTGCACCGTACGGTCCTCGACCAGGCAGGTCAGCCTGCCCCGGTCCACGGTGAGGACGAAGCCCTCGCTCGCGTCCTCGTGCTTGGGCCGGATGGTGGTCCGGGGCCGGTTGCCCTTGCGGTTCGGGCGCGACCGGATGTCGTCCTCGTCGGTGTTCTTGCCGTACCTGCGCATGACCGGCCCTACGCTCCCGCACCCGCTCGGGGCCCGGGGGAGCCGGAGCCCCCGGCGAGCATCTCCGCCCACATCGCCGGGAAGTCCGGCAGGGTCTTCGCGGTCGTCGCCACGTTCTCGACGAGCACGTCCCCGACCAGCAGGCCGATCACCGCGCCCGCGGTGGCCATCCGGTGGTCGTCGTACGTGTGGAAGGTGCCCCCGTGCAGCGGGCGCGGCCGGATGTGCAGCCCGTCCGCGGTCTCGGTGACGTCGCCGCCGAGCGCGTTGATCTCCCGGGTGAGCGCGGCCAGCCGGTCCGTCTCGTGCAGCCGCAGGTGGGCCACCCCGCGCAGCACCGACTCGGAGTCGGCCAGCGCGGCGACCGCCGCGATCCCCGGGGTGAGCTCGCCGACCTCGCTCAGGTCCACGTCGATGCCGTGGATCTTGCCCGTGCCGGTGAAGACCAGGCCGTCGTCGGTCAGCTCGCAGGAGCCGCCCATGTCGGTGAAGATCCGGCGCAGCGCGTCGCCGGGCTGGGTGGTGCGGCGGGGCCAGTCAGGGACGGTGACCGTGCCGCCGGTGAGGAGGGCGGCCGCCAGGAAGGGCTGGGCGTTGGACAGGTCCGGCTCCACGACCATGTCGCGGCCCAGCAGCGCGCCGGGGGAGACCCGCCACACGTCCTTCTCGCCGCCCGCCTCGGGGGTGTCCACCTGGGCGCCCGCCGCGCGCAGCATCTCCACGGTCATCCGGATGTGCGGCATCGACGGCAGGGCGGTGCCCACGTGCCGCACCTCGACGCCCTGGTTGAAGCGCGGGGCGGAGAGCAGCAGCGCGGAGACGAACTGCGAGGAGTTGCTGGCGTCGATCTCGACGACGCCGCCCTCCAGGGCCCCGCCGCCCTGGACGGTCAGCGGCAGCGCCCCCCGGCCGTCGTCGTCGATGCGGGCGCCCAGGGAGCGCAGCGCGGTGATGACCTGGCCGAGCGGGCGCTCGTAGGAGCGCGGGTCGCCGTCGAAGCGGATGTCGCCCGCGGCGAGGGTGGCGACGGGCGGCAGGAAGCGCATGACCGTGCCCGCGTTGCCGACGTCGACGGTGGCCGGGCCGTGCAGGGCCGCCGGGATGATCCGCCAGGCCTCGCCGCTCTCGCCCTCGCCGGCGGAGCTGGAGGAGACCGTCTCCTCGATGCCCACGCCCATGGCGCGCAGGGCGTCGGCCATCAGCCGGGAGTCGCGCGAGCGCAGCGGGCGGCGCACCCATCCGGGCTCGGAGGCCAGGGAGGCGAGCACCAGGGCCCGGTTGGTGACCGATTTGGACCCGGGCACCGTGATGGTGGCGTGGACGGCCGCGTCGGCGAGCGGAGCGGGCCAGAGGGCGTGGAGCGCGGGGGTCTCGGTCATGGCCACCACTTTAGTGGCTCATCCCGCGACCAGATCTTGATCGCTGTCCCGTCTCAGAGGCCGAGAAGCCAGCGCCCGCCGCCGACGAGCGAGCAGAGGGCGACCACGTGGAAGAGGATCAGCCACACCACCGGGTGGACGTGCGTGAGCCGCCCCAGCTGGTCCGCGTCGGAATCCGGGGCACCGCCGTGGCGCCGCTTGGCCTGGAGCTCGAAGACCGGCCGGACCCCGCCGAGCAGCAGGAACCACACCACCCCGTACGCGAACACGGCCTGCACGTCGGCCGGCGTCAGCCAGGACACCAGCAGGAAGGCCCCGCCGGTCAGCACCACGGTGAGGGCCCCGTACGCGTTGCGGATCATCACCAGCATGAGCAGCAGCAGGGCCGTCGCCGCCCACAGCAGCAGCGTCGTCCGGTGCGCGGACAGCAGTGCGGCCCCGCCGAGCCCGAGCAGCGAGGGGGCCGTGTAGCCGGCGGCGGCCGTGAGGATCATCCCGAGCCCGGTCGGCCGCCCCCGGCTGACGGTGACCCCGCTGGTGTCGGAGTGGAGCCGTATCCCGTCGAGGCGGCGCCCGGTCAGCAGCGCCAGCAGGCCGTGCCCGCCCTCGTGCGCGATGGTGATCGCGTTGCGCGAGAGCCGCCACAGCGGGCGCGGGCCCACGGCGGCCAGGGCGACCAGCGCGGTCGCGATCACCAGCCACCGGTCGGGCGGGGCCTGTATACCCGTGAGCCGGTCCCACAGGCCGGCCGTCGTGCTGCTGTCCATGAAGTGGCGGACTCCTTGCGGTGGTGGTCGGGTGCCATGGCAGTGTGGCAGCCATGTGCGGACGGTATGCGGCGAGTCGTGGACCCGGGGAACTGGCGGAGGCCTTCGGCGTCGAGAGGTGGGATCCGCAGGAGGCCCCGGCGCCCGACTGGAACGTGGCGCCGACCAAAGAGGTCCTCGTCGTCCTCGACCGTCCCGTGAAGGACGCTCCCGACCCCCGTCCGGTTCGCCAGCTGCGCGTCCTGACGTGGGGGCTCGTGCCCTCCTGGGCCGAGGACCCCGACGGCGCGGCCCGGATGATCAACGCCCGGGCGGAGACCCTGCACGAGAAGCCGTCCTTCCGCCGGGCCTTCGCGCAGCGCCGCTGCATCGTCCCGGCCGACGGCTACTACGAGTGGGTCACCGCCCACGACGAGCGGCAGCTGGAGGTCGAGGGGCGCAGGAAGCGGGCGCGCAAGCAGCCGTACTTCGTGCTCCCCGCCGACGGCTCCGTCCTCGCGATGGCCGGGATATACGAGTTCTGGCGGGACCCGGGCCTGCCCGCCGAGCACCCCCGGGCCTGGTGGGCCACCTGCTCGGTGATCACCACCGAGGCCGAGACCGGCCCGCTGGGCGCGGCCCCGGCCGAGGGGCCGGCCTCGCTCGCCGACATCCACCCGCGGATGCCGCTCGTGCTGCCCCCCGACCGGTGGGACGCCTGGCTGGACCCGGCCCGCACCGACGCGGACGAGCTGCGCGGCCTGCTGGCGCCGCCCCCCGGCGGCCTGATGCGGGCCTACCCGGTGGCCACCGCCGTGAGCAACGTACGGAACAACGGGCCGGAGCTGTTGGCCGAGCTGGCCGCGCCGGAGGAGGCGACCCTCTTCTGACCCGGCATGATCGGCGCATGACCACGCGTATCGAGAGCGTCGACACCCCGCCGGGCGAAGCCCGCGTCACGTGGCACACCGCCCGCTCCGCCCGGCTCGTCCTCGCCCTGGGCCACGGGGCCGGCGGCGGCATCGAGGCCCGCGACCTCCGGGCGCTGGCCGCGGCCCTGCCCGCCCGCGGGATCACGGTGGCCCTCGTCGAGCAGCCCTGGCGGGTCGCCGGGAAGAAGGTCGCCGCCGCTCCCAGGGTGCTGGACGAGGGCTGGCGCGGGCTCTGGCCGGCGCTGGCGGCGCCGGGCCTGCCGGTCGTCGCCGGCGGGCGCAGCGCCGGTGCGCGGGTGGCCTGCCGGACCGCGGCCCCGCTGGGCGCGGCCGCGGTGCTGGCGCTGGCGTTCCCGCTGCACCCGCCGGGACGGCCGGAGAGGTCCCGCGCCGAGGAGCTGCTCGGCGCGGGACGGCCCACCCTGGTGGTCCAAGGCGGCCGGGACGCTTTCGGGCGCCCGCAGGAGTTCCCGGCGCCGGGCGCCGGCGGCGGGTACGAGCTCGTCGAGGTGCCCGACGGCGACCACGGCTTCGCGGTGCCCAAGCGGGCGCCCGTCACCCAGGAGGAGTCCCTCGGGGTGATCACGGACGCCGTGGGGGAGTGGCTGGAGCGGCTCGCCGCCCGGCCCGGCCCCGGCGCTCCGGGGGGCCCGCCCCGGAGGTGACCGGCCCCGCGCCGCGGAAGGCCGCCGCCCGCCCGGGAATGCGCCGTACGGCCCTTCTGTTGTCCCGGATGTCGGAACGTAGGAAAACGTGTCGGAGGAGAGGGAGCGCATGACCCAGGTCATCAGCCAGAACCGTCCGCAGGGCGCTGACCTGGACTGGACGGTGCTGCCCGGGCCCAAGCGCGGCTCACTTCGGGCGGCGGACGGCCGGGATGGTCGACTATTCTCCGATTCGAGCGGATCCGCTTTCGGAGCCGCCACGCTGTCGGAGGAGGTGGGTCCTGTCGCTGGGACCGACGAAGGCCACGCGGAGGAGACGACCCCGGAGCGCAACGCGCGCTTCGAGCGGGACGCCCTCGGCTACCTCGACCAGATGTACTCGGCCGCGCTGCGCATGACGCGCAACCCGGCCGACGCCGAGGACCTGGTCCAGGAGACGTACGCGAAGGCATACGCGTCGTTCCACCAGTTCCGCGAGGGCACCAACCTCAAGGCCTGGCTCTACCGCATCCTGACCAACACGTTCATCAACTCCTACCGCAAGAAGCAGCGCGAACCCCAGCGCAGCGCCGCGGAGGAGATCGAGGACTGGCAGCTCGCGCGCGCCGAGTCGCACATGTCGACCGGACTGCGCTCGGCCGAGTCGCAGGCGCTGGACCACCTGCCCGATTCGGACGTCAAGGAAGCCCTCCAGGCCATTCCGGAGGAATTCCGCATCGCGGTCTATCTCGCCGACGTAGAGGGCTTTGCGTACAAGGAGATCGCGGACATCATGGGTACACCCATCGGTACGGTCATGTCGCGGCTGCACCGTGGCCGCCGTCAACTCCGCGGAATGCTGGAGGACTATGCCCGCGAGCGCGGGCTGGTTCCCGCGGGCGCGGCAGAGTCGAACGACCGGAAAGGCTCGGGCTCATGAGTTGCGGAGAGCCGCACGAGACGGAGTGCTCTGAGGTCCTGGACCACCTTTACGAGTTCCTCGACCACGAAATGCCCGACAGCGACTGCACGAAGTTCGAGACGCACTTCGGCGAGTGCAACCCCTGTCTGGAGAAGTACGGCCTGGAGCAGGCCGTGAAGAAGCTGGTCAAGCGCTGCTGCGGGTCGGACGACGTGCCCAGCGACCTGCGGTCGAAGGTCATGGGCCGGATCGAGCTGATCCGCTCGGGCCAGGCCGTGCCGGACCACGACGTCACCGCCGACGATCCGGCCCCGGGCTGACCGGCGCCGCCGACCGGTCCGCCGGTACGGCCACCGCTCCCGCGGTGTGAACAACCGCCCCCGGAAAGGCACTTCGTTCACTCGAAGGTGCTAATCCGGGGGTGTCCGCCCGGGGCAATGCCGCATTCCCGCCCCCGGCGATCGGGGCCCGCCTATTCTCCCCATTCGGTACCGGTTCCATTCGGTACCCGATGTGCACCGCACAGGGGAGGAGAGCGCCATGCGGGTACTTCCGCCGATGGCGCGCGGGTACATCCTCTGCGCCGTCGTCGCGGCCGGCGCGTGCGTCACCCCGGCCCTCACCGGCGGCCGGACGCCCTGGGCGGCCGTGGCCCTGCTGTCCCTGCTCCACCTCGGCTGCGAACTGGTCAAGGTCTGCCCGCTGCTGGGCCGCCGGGTGCCCGAGGGCATCGGGACCTTCCTCCCCGTGCTGCTCGCCGCCGTGTTCCTGCTGCCGCCGTCCGCCGCCGCGCTCGTCGCCCTGCCCGGGGGGCTCGCCGGAACCGTCGCCCAGCGCCCCGCCCGGGTGCGCAGGGTGTGGCACGGCGCCCGGCAGGCACTGGCGTCCTGGGCCGCCGGACAGGCGTACGGGCTGCTGCGCGGTCCGGCCGCCCTCGGTCCGCCGGGCAGCGGGCCCCAGGGCCCCGTACCACCCGGCTGGGTGGCCGACTTCCCCTACCTGCTGCTCCCCGCCGCGGCCGCCGCCGTCGCCTTCTGCCTGGTGCTCACCGCACTCGACGGGGGCGTCCTGGCCACCGCGGAACGCCGCCCGGCCGCCGCGGCCTGGCGCGGACTGCTCGCCCGCTCCCTGGCCCCGCACTGCGTGCACGGCCTGGCGGGCCTGATGATGGCCGTCATGTGGCGCAGCCCGTACGGGCTCCCGGCCGCGCTCCTGGTGCTGCTCCCGATGTACATCTCCTGCTGGGTCTTCGCCCAGTACCACCGCGAGCGGGCCGCCCACCGGGCCACCATCCGCGCGCTCGTGCAGGCCGTCGACATCAAGGACCGCTACACCCGCGGCCACAGCGAACGCGTCGGCCAGGCCTCCGCGATGATCGCCCGTGAGCTGGGCATGGCCGACGACCGCCTCGAAGTCGTCCGCATCGCCGGAATCCTGCACGACGTCGGCAAACTCGGCGTCCCCACCCGGCTGTTGCGCAAGGACGGGCCGCTCACCCCGCAGGAGCGCCGGATCATCGAACTGCACCCCGAGTACGGGCACGAGATGGTGCGCGGCATCGGCTTCCTGGGGGAGGCGCGGGCCGCGATCCTGCACCACCACGAGCGGATCGACGGCTCGGGCTACCCCTACGGGCTGACCGGCGAGCAGATCCCGGTACTGGCCCGGGTGGTGGCGGTGGCCGACGCCTTCGACGCGATGACCTCCACCCGCTCCTACAGCCGGGCCCGCCCGGTGCCGACCGCCCTGGCGGAGCTGGAGCGCTGCGCGGGGGTGCAGTTCGACCCGGCGATGGTGCTGGCCCTGACCGAGGCCGTCGCACGGCACGGCTGGCACCCCGTGGTGACCTCCGACGAGGACCTCCAGGTGATCCCGGCCGCTCCCGGTCCGGCCGACGGCGGGACCGGTCTGGCGGGCCTCCCGGCCCAGGGCCGTGAGGGGGCCCCGTCGGAGGAGGGGCCCCGAGTCGTCTCCCAGCTGTGTCTTATACACATATACGAGCCCACCA
>NZ_JBHXSC010000045.1:0-58979 GCF_042716505.1 Streptomyces sp. NPDC058674 | reverse complement strand
GGGCGACCCCGTGCAGGACGGCGGGCAGGGCGGCGGGCAGGGCGGCGCGGGCGGCCTCCACCTCCCGTCGACCGCGGGCGCGGCGGCGGGCGGCGGTGCCGGGGGCGCCGTCGGCGGCACCGCCGCCGGCGCGGGCAACGGCCAAGGCGCCGGTGGCGGCGGCATCGGCGGCGGCGGAGCACAGGGCGGCGCGGGGAGCTCCGGCAACCCCGGCACCCCGCCGGGCCCCGGCAATCCGGCGCCCTCCGGCGCCCCGCCGAAACCCACCGGGTGCCGCCAAGCCCACGACCGCCCCGCCGCCCCCGTCCGGCACCCACCGCTACCGCAACGGCAACAACGGCCGGTGCATCACCCAGGTCTTCGGCGCCTCGGACCACGGGAGCTGCTCGGACTCGACCGCCCGCTGGACCGTGCAGAGCAAGCCGGGCGGCAGCTTCAAGCTGGTGAACCAGCAGACCGGCCAGTGCCTGTACTGCAACGGTCTCGGCCAGGCGGTCTTCGTGGGCGACTGCGCCCAGGACATCGGCCGGCTGTGGCACGCGGGCTCGGGCGGCAGTCTGGTGAGCGACTACTACGGCGGCGGCTGCCTGGACCTGGGCATGAGCAGCGGCCTGATCACGACGGGCTGCGGCGGCGAGGCCTCCCAGCGCTGGAGCCGGGCCTGAGGCGCTGGAACCGGCCCCGAAGGCCCTCCCGTCATCCCGTCATCCCGTGTAGAACAGCTCGTCCACCACCGCCCGCGCACGGCGGGTGATGCGGCGGTAGTCGTCCAGCATCTCGCCGGCCGTGCCCTCCGGGTAGCCGAGGTAGCGGCCCACCGCCGACAGCTCGCGGGCCTCCGTGGGGAAGGTGTCCCCGGCGCGGCCGCGGACCAGCATCACCGCGTTGCGGACCCGGGTGGCCAGGACCCAGGCCTCGTCGAGGATCTGTGCCTCCTCGGTGGGGATCAGCCCGGCCGCGTGCGCGGCGGCCAGGGCCTCGCGGGTGCGGGTGGTGCGCAGGCCCGGTTCGGCCCAGGCGTGCCGCATCTGGATCAGCTGGACGGTCCACTCGACGTCGCTGAGGCCGCCGCGGCCGAGTTTGGTGTGCAGGGTCGGGTCGGCGCCGCGCGGCAGCCGCTCCGACTCCATCCGGGCCTTGAGCCGGCGGATCTCCCGTACGGCGTCGTCCCCCAGGCCCTCCACCGGGTAGCGCAGCGGGTCGATCAGCTCGATGAAGCGGCGGCCCAGCTCGCCGTCGCCGGCGACCGGCTGGGCCCGCAGCAGGGCCTGGCTCTCCCAGGTCAGGGCCCAGCGGCGGTAGTACGCGGCGTACGAGGCGATCGTGCGGACCAGCGGCCCGGAGCGGCCCTCGGGCCGCAGGTCGGCGTCGATGAGCAGCGGCGGGTCGGCGGTCGGCAGCTGGAGCAGCCTGCTCATCTCGGCGATGACGGCCTGGGCGGCCTTCGCGGCCTCCTGCTCGTCGACGCCCTCCCGGGGCTCGTGGACGAAGAGGACGTCCGCGTCGGAACCGTAGGCGAGCTCGTGGCCGCCGAACCGGCCTACGCCGATGACGGCGAAGCGGGTGGGCAGGGTGTCGCCGTACTGGGCCTGGACGGCGGCGCGCAGGGCGCCCGCGATGGTGGCGGCGGTGAGGTCGGAGACGGCTCCGCCGACCTGGTCGACCAGGGCTCCGTGGTCCTCCTCGGCAGGGTTCTCCTCCGTACCGTACGAGCGGATGATGTCGGCGGCCGTGGTGCGGAACAGCTCGCGGCGGCGCACCCCGCGGGCTGCGGCGACGGCGGCCTCGGCGGTCCCGGCGCGACCCACGGCGGCCAGTACCTCCTGCTCCAGCGCCTCGTGCGTACGGGGCTGGAGGCCCCCGGGGTCGCCGAGCAGGGCCACGGCCTCGGGGGCGCGCATCAGCAGGTCGGGGGCGAGGCGGCCGGCGGACAGGACACGAGCGAGGTTCTCGGCGGCGGCGCCCTCGTCGCGCAGCAGCCGCAGGTACCAGGGGGTCTTGCCGAGGGCGTCGGAGACCTTGCGGAAGTTCAGCAGGCCGGCGTCCGGGTCGGCGGAGTCGGCGAACCAGCCGAGCAGGACGGGCAGCAGGGTGCGCTGGATGGCCGCCTTGCGCGAGACGCCGGAGGCGAGGGCTTCGAGGTGGCGCAGGGCCGCGGCCGGGTCGGCGTACCCGAGGGCTTCGAGGCGCTGGCCGGCGGCGCGCGTGGAGAGCCTGGTCTCGCCGGGGGTGAGCTGGGCGACGGCGTCGAGGAGCGGCCGGTAGAAGAGCTTCTCGTGCAGGCGGCGGACGACGGAGGCGTGGCGGCGCCAGGCCTTGTGGAGCTCGGCGCCGGGCTCGGTGCGCAGGCCCATGGAGCGGCCCAGGCGCCGCAGGTCGTTCTCGTCCTCGGGGACGAGGTGGGTGCGGCGCAGCCGGTAGAGCTGGATGCGGTGCTCCATGGCGCGCAGGAAGCGGTACGCGTCGTGCAGTTGGGCGGCGTCGGCGCGGCCGACGTAGCCCCCGGCGGCGAGCGCGTGCAGCGCGTCGAGCGTGGTGCCGGAGTGCAGGGTGGCGTCGCTGCGGCCGTGCACGAGCTGGAGCAGCTGGACGGCGAACTCGACGTCGCGCAGACCGCCGGGGCCGAGCTTGAGCTCGCGCTCGACCTGGGCGGCGGGGATGTTGTCGACGACGCGGCGGCGCATCTTCTGGACGTCGGCGACGAAGTTCTCGCGCTCGGCGGCCTGCCAGACGAGGGGGCTTATGGCGTCGATGTACTCGGCGCCGAGGGTTTCGTCCCCGGCTACGGCGCGGGCCTTGAGGAGGGCCTGGAACTCCCAGGTCTTGGCCCAGCGCTGGTAGTAGGCGAGGTGGGAGGCGAGGGTGCGGACGAGCGGACCGTTTCTGCCCTCGGGGCGGAGGTTGGCGTCGACGGGCCAGATGGTGCCCTCGACGGTGGTCTCGGAGCAGATCCGCATGAGGTGGGAGGCGAGGCGGGTGGCGGCCTGGACGGCCTTGCCCTCGTCGCCCCCGTCGGGGCTGTCCCCGACGAAGATCACGTCGACGTCGGACACGTAGTTCAGTTCGTTGCCGCCGCACTTGCCCATCGCGATGACGGCGAGGCGGCACTGGGCCGCGTCCTGCGGGGCGGCGGCGCAGGCGATGCGCAGGGCCGCGCGCAGGGTGGCGGTGGCGAGGTCGGCGAGCTCGGCGGCGACCTGCTGGACGTCGGTGGTGCCGCAGACGTCGCGGGCGGCGATGGAGAGCAGGCAGCGGCGGTAGGAGACGCGCAGCTGCACGGGGTCGTGGGCGTCGGCCAGCCCCTGCTCGAACTCGGCCAGCCCGGGGTGCAGGTCGGCGGCCTCGTAGGTGACGAGGGCCTGCCAGTCGCGGGGGTGGCGGGCGAGGTGGTCGCCGAGGGCCTCGGAGGCGCCGAGGACGCCGAGGAGGCGGTCGCGCAGCGGCTTGGCGCTGACGAGGGTGTCGAGGAGGACGGGGCGGTCCTCGGGGCTCTGCGCCTCGGCGAGGCGGACGAGCCCGAGGAGGGCGAGGTCGGGGTCGGCGGTCGCGCCGAGGGCGTCGAGGAGCACCGGATCGTTCCGTACGGCGTCCAGCGCGTCGGCGTCGAGCAGCCGGGCCGCGGCGGAGGGGTCGGTGAAACCACTGCGCAGCAGCCGGCTGAAGGTGCTGCTCCTGCGTCCCGGGACTGTCATCCCGCGGCCTCCTGCTTCGTCGCTGCCACTGCCCTGGCCTGCCGGGACCGAGCCTAGCCGCAGCGGTGGGCCGACTCGCCGCCACGTACCGCGCGGGCCCGGTCGCGGTCGGCCGGAGGGGGCCGTGGGACGGGACCGGCGGCCGCGCAGGGAGCGGACGGACGGCGGCGCCGGGGAGCGGACGGGCGGCGGCCGCGCGGGGAGCGGACGGGCGGCGGCCGCGCGGGGAGCGGACGGGCGGCGGCCGCGTCGCGGCGCGGGCGCTGGCGCTGGCGCTGGCGCTGGCGGGAGCGCCCCTCCCGGGACACGATCACGTCCGGATCTTTTCCGGACCGCACCGGTCAGTGGCGGAAGCGGTGAACCAAGTCCCCGTCATCGGCCTCTTCCTGACTGCCCGGCGGCTTTCCTGCACGGAGCACGAACGACCCGGGGCGTCACCCGACGCCCGTGCCGACGCCTTGCGATGCCCGTGCCGACACCCGCCGACGCCCCCTACGGATACGGAACGGAACCGCAAACGGATGCCCCTGCCCGCCGCGCCCCTGCCCGCCGTGCTCCCGCCCCCCGCCTGCCGCCGCGTACGGCTCGCGGCGCTGCTCACCGTGCTCACGCTCGGCGCCACCGGTGTGCTCGCCGTCGGGGCCGGCCGGCAGACGCCCGCTGCGGCCGCCCCCGAGGACCGGGCCGCCGTCCTGCCCGTGAGCACCACGGCCGGAACGGTCGTCCAGGTCGTCGCGCACCCCGACGACGACCTGTTCTTCATGAATCCCGACCTCAGCCGCTCGCTGCTGTCGGGCACCCGGGTGACCACCGCGTACCTGACCTCAGGCGAGGCGGACGGCCGCAACACCGCGAGCGGCGGCGGCCTGAAGGACCCCCCGCGCCCCGCCGACCGCGCCGCCTACGCGGAGGCCCGGCAGAACGGCATCCGCGCCGCCTACGCCCAGATGGCCGTCGGGGACCGGACCGGGCCCTGGCGCCGTACGGTCATCCCCACCGCCGGCGGCGGACAGGCCGAGCTCGACGTCCTGGTGGCGAAGCCGCAGGTGCAGCTGGTCTGGCTGCAGCTCCGCGAGGCCCGCAGCATCGACGGGGACAATCCGGACAGCCTGCGCGGCCTGTGGAACGGCCGGATACCGGCGCTGGGCACCCAGCCCGCCGCCGGCACCCCGGTCACGCAGGCGTACGCGTACACGAAGGACCAGGTGACAGCGGCGATAGCCGGGGTCCTGGAGCGGTACCGGCCGACGACGATACGGATGCAGGACCCCACCCCGGGGCGGCACGGGGAAGGCGGCCGCCCCACCGACCACCAGGACCACGTGTACGGCGCGCGCTTCGTACAGGCGGCGGCCGCCTCGTACGCGGAGCGGGTCGCGGACCGGCCGCGGTTCTCGGTGCAGAACTACCTCGGCTACCACAACGGCGCCCTGCCCCACGCGCTCGACCCGCAGACGGTACGGGCGAAGACCGCGGTCCTGCGGACCTACGCCTGGCAGGACCGCACGGACTACTGCGGCAGCCCCTCGGGGTGCGGCGACCGCAAGGTCGCGGGCAGCCCGACCGGGCGCAACTGGGCGCAGTCGCTGCGCTACACCCGCGCGGACACCACCTCCTGGCTGACAAAGGGCACCCCCGGCCGGCTCTGGGCCTTCGCGACCCTGGACGGCCGGACCGCGTACTGGACCCGCTCCCCCGGCGGCGCCTGGGCCGGTCCGGCGCTGCTGCCGGGCACGGGAATCGACCCGGGCGCCACCGCCGTCCGCCTCCCGGACGGGCGGGTCGGGGTCCTCGCCACCC
This sequence comes from Streptomyces sp. NPDC058674, assembly GCF_042716505.1. Lineage (NCBI taxonomy): Bacteria > Bacillati > Actinomycetota > Actinomycetes > Kitasatosporales > Streptomycetaceae > Streptomyces > Streptomyces sp. NPDC058674. The sequence goes on along the minus strand of NZ_JBHXSC010000045.1, from coordinate 53,487 downwards.
GCACCACCCTCGGCACGCGCCCCGCCGACTACCGGCGCGAGGTCGTGTACGCCGCCCAGTCCTCGCCCGACGGGCCGTTCGGGCCGTGGCAGTCGCTCGGCACTCCCGAGACCGCCGACGAGGACGGCACCTCGGCGATCAGCGCCCCCGCCGCGGCCGCGGACGCGGACGGCCTCCTGACGGTCTACCTCCGCGACTCCCGCCGCACCCTGCGGGCCGCCGCCCAGCAGCCGGACGGCGGCTTCTCGCCGTGGCAGCGGCTGGGCGGCGGAGACCTCCAGGGCGACCCGGTCGCGGCGGTCGACTCGGCGGGGCGGCGCCACGTGTACGCCACCACCACGCGCTCGGTGGCGGCCTGGATCCAGCGCACCCCGGACTCGCCCCTGCTCGGCCCGGCCCGGACGGGCCTGCCGGCGACGACGGTCCCCCTGTCGGCGGCCCCGGACGGCGCGGGCGTGCGCCTCTTCTTCCGCCGCCCGGACTCGGGGGTCGTCCGCACGGCCCTGGTCACGGCGGGGCCCGCCGGGCCCCGGGTCTCCAGCATCACGGAGGCGGGCGGCCGGGCCGGCTACGGCGCGGTGGGCGTGGCGGGCCGCAGCATCGCGGGCCGCGCGGGCACCGGCACGGTCGGCACCTCAACCCTGGGCGGCCCCCCGGCCTGGACGGAGTCCCGCATGCTCTTCGCGGGAGCCCCGGCGGCCCTGCTCGAACCCACCGGCACCACGACGACGGCCGTCCTGGGCCTGGACGCCGCCCTGCACCTCACCACGACCCCGCCGCCCCGCACCCCCACCCCCACCCCGCCCCCCTGGCACCGCGCGGTCCGCTGACCCGGAAGCCCCGCGACACGACGAAACCCGGCCCGCCCCAGGGGGCGGACCGGGCTCACTCGTGCCGCGCCTACAGCACCGGCATCATCTTGCGGAGTTCGAAGGCGGTGACCTCGCTGCGGTACTCCTCCCACTCCTGCTTCTTGTTGCGCAGGAAGAAGTCGAAGACGTGCTCGCCGAGGGTTTCCGCGACCAGTTCGCTGCGCTCCATCAGCGCGATGGCCTCGCCCAGGTTCTGCGGGAGGGGCTCGATGCCCATCGCGCGGCGTTCCGCGTCCGAGAGGGCCCAGACGTCGTCGTCGGCGCCCGCCGGGAGTTCGTAGCCCTCCTCGATGCCCTTGAGGCCCGCCGCGAGGAGGACCGCGTACGTCAGGTACGGGTTGGCTCCCGAGTCGATCGAGCGGACCTCCACGCGCGAGGAGCCCGTCTTGCCCGGCTTGTACATCGGGACGCGGATGAGGGCCGAGCGGTTGTTGTGGCCCCAGCAGATGTACGAGGGGGCCTCGCCGCCGGAGCCGGCCGTGCGGGAGGAGCCGCCCCAGATGCGCTTGTAGGAGTTCACCCACTGGTTGGTGACCGCGGCCGTCTCGGCGGCGTGCCGCAGCAGGCCGGCGATGAAGGAGCGGCCGACCTTCGAGAGCTGGTACTCGGCGCCCGACTCGTAGAAGGCGTTGCGGTCGCCCTCGAAGAGGGAGAGGTGGGTGTGCATGCCCGAGCCCGGGTACTCCGAGAAGGGCTTCGGCATGAACGTGGCCTGCACGCCCTGCTCCAGGGCGACCTGCTTCATCACGAGGCGGAAGGTCATGATGTTGTCGGCCGTGGAGAGCGCGTCCGCGTAGCGGAGGTCGATCTCCTGCTGGCCCGGGGCGCCCTCGTGGTGGCTGAACTCCACCGAGATGCCCATCGATTCGAGCATCGTGATCGCCTGGCGGCGGAAGTCCATGCCCACGTTCTGCGGCGTGTGGTCGAAGTAGCCGGAGTTGTCCGCCGGGACGGGGCGGGAGCCGTCCAGCGGCTTGTCCTTCAGCAGGAAGAACTCGATCTCCGGGTGGGTGTAGAAGGTGAAGCCCAGGTCGGAGGTCTTGGCCAGGATGCGCTTGAGGACGTAGCGCGGGTCCGCGAAGGACGGGGAGCCGTCCGGCATCAGGATGTCGCAGAACATCCGGGCGGTCCCGGGGGCCTCCGCGCGCCACGGCAGTATCTGGAACGTGCTCGGGTCCGGCTTGGCGATCATGTCGGACTCGTAGACCCGCGCGAAGCCCTCGATGGCGGAGCCGTCGAAGCCGATGCCCTCGTCGAAAGCCTGCTCCAGCTCGGCCGGGGCGACCGCGACGGACTTCAGGAAGCCCAGTACATCGGTGAACCACAGGCGCACGAAGCGGATGTCGCGCTCCTCGAGCGTCCGGAGGACGAATTCCTGCTGCTTGTCCATGCCTTCATCCTCGCAGTTCAGACGGCCTGTGCACCACAGCCCCGGGGGCCGGGGGCACAGAAGGGCCGGCCCAGTATCGCCAGCGGTGGTTTCCGCCACATTACGCACCCCGGAAAGCTCGCGGCACCCCCGCACTGACCGTGGACCCGTCATGAGCATTACCATCTGCGCCCATGGGGGGCCGGGAGCACACGCGGGCGGGGCGTCAGGTACGCCCCACTCCTCGGCGCGCCGTCCTCCTGACGACCCTCGGGCTGCTGCTGGCCGGGATCGGGGCGCTGTTCCTGTGTGCGCGACCCGCGCCGCCGCCCGCCGCCGCCCCCGCCCCCGCGGCCTCTGCCGCCGCCCCTGCCTTTGCCGCTGCCGGGCACAGCGCGAGCGGACACCCGGCCGCAGGACACGCCGCCGCGGGACACGCGGTGCCCGCACACGCGGCCCCCGCCGTCTGCGCGTCCCCGTACGACCCGCCCGGCTGCTCCCCGCTCGCACACGTGGTCCCGGTCGTCCTGCCCGTACCGGCGCCCGCCGCGGTCCTGGCGGGCGGCGGGACGCCGGCGGCGCCGGCCGCGACGGCCCCCCGGGGGCGGGTGCGGCCTTCGGCGCCGCCGGCGCGCGCCCCCGACCTGCACGCCCTTCAAGTGCTGCGGACCTGACGGGTCCGGTTCGCGCGTCCGACCACCCCACCCCCCTCAGCAGAAGGAACCAGGGCACATGGCCAGCCAGCCCAGCAGGACCGACAAGAACGACCCCCACTCCCGCCAGGCGCGCATAGCCCAGATGCGCCGGGCCGACAGAGCGCGCGACCGGCGCAACAAGGCCATCGCGATCACGGTCTCCGCGGCCGTCGTCGTCGGCCTGGTCGGCTTCGGCGCGTGGGTGCTGATCGACCGGCAGGAGACCCAGCAGCGCAAGCAGGAAGCGGCGGAGACCGCCCGCAGGACGCCGGTCGACGGCGAGCAGACCTGGGACGCCCAGAAGCTGGGCCGCAACCACGTCGAGACCCCCGTGAAGTACGAGATGAACCCGCCGGTCGGCGGGGACCACCACCCCCGCTGGATGAACTGCAACGGCGACGTCTACAAGAACCCGCTGCCCGAGGTGAACGCCGTGCACTCGCTGGAACACGGCGCGGTCTGGGTGACGTACGGCGAGAAGGCCGCCAAGGGCGATGTCGACCGGCTCGCCGAGACGGTGGGCAAGACCCCGTACACGCTGATGAGCCCGGTCAAGGAGCAGGCCGGCGCGATCATGCTCAGTGCGTGGGGCAAGCAGCTGACGGTGGAGAAGGCGGACGACCCGCGGGTCGCGCAGTTCTTCACCAAGTACGTGCAGGGCCCGCAGACACCCGAACCGGGCGCGGCCTGCACGAACGGGCTGGCGGACAAGTGAGCCGTACGCCCCGTACGTACTGGGTGGCCGGCACGGCCGTGCTGCTCGCCCTGCTGTTCGCGGCGGCGGCCACGGTCGCCGCCGCGAGCGGCGAGCCGGACGAGCACGGGCGCACGCCGGGGCTGCACTCCGCGGACGCGGGCTTCGCCCGGGACATGGCGGTGCACCACCAGCAGGCGGTGGAGATGTCCTTCGTCGTCCGGGACCGCACCCAGGACGAGGCGGTGCGCGTCCTCGCCTACGACATCGCCAACACGCAGGCCAACCAGCGGGGCATGATGCTCGGCTGGCTGGACCTGTGGGGCCTGCCGAAGGTGGTGGCGGGCGAGCCGCCGATGGCGTGGATGGGGCGTTCCGAGCAGGAGCGCGACGGCGGCCACGGCGGCCACGCGGACCCGGCCGGACCGGCCAGTTCCGCCGCCTCCGCCGACTCCAGCGGCTCCACCGGGCACGGCGCCGCCAAGCCCGGCGCGCTCATGCCCGGCATGGCCACCAAGGAGGAGATCAGCGCGCTGGGGTCCGCCGCGGGTCGGGAGGCGGAGGTGCTCTACCTCCAGCTGATGACCGACCACCACCGGGGCGGCGTCGCGATGGCCCAGGGCTGCGCGGACCGGTGCACGACCCCGGCCGAGCGGGAGCTGGCCCGGGGCATGGTCGCGGCGCAGGAGTCCGAGCTCACCCTGATGGCGGACATGCTGCGCCGGCGCGGAGCAGCGCCGCGCGGGTGAGCGGAGGTGGACGGACATGCCGGTACGGCGAGGAGAGGGCGCCTCTCGCCCGTACGGGCGTGCGCGCACCCGGATCGGGACCCGGGGGCGCTGACCGCGGATCGGGTGGCCGGGCCGAGAAGGTCTGCGCCCACGCCTGATCCGGGACGGCGTGCCGGGCGGCGTACCGGACCGCCCGGGCCACCTCGTCCGGGCGGTCCGGCGTGACCGGGTGACCGGACGTCTCGGCGACCTCGGAGCGGGCGCCCGGCGCCGGACCGGCCCGGCCGGCTCCCGCGACACCGCGCCGCTCGGGGGCGCGGCCCGCGGGGCGCCGGTCCGGCGGCGGGCCCGATCCGCCCTCGGGCCGCGAACTCCTCGCCCGGCCGGCGGTACTGCGCGTACAGGACGGGCCCCGCCCGGGCCGGGTCCGTACGGAAATCCGCCGGACGGAGCGCAGCGGCGTGGGAGGCTTGCGCGATCACGAGACCCGCGACCGAAGGAACCCACACGCCGGTATGAGCACCCCGCCGAATCCGCCCAGTACCCCGCCCGGCCGCCCGACGGAGCCGGCCGGTACGCCCATACCCGGGGCGGGCCCCGCACCGTCGTCCGCACAGCCCGCGTCGCCCGCGCAGCCGCTGTCGCTGGAGAAGACCCCCGCCGAGCCGGCCGCCCCCGCCGCCCCGCCGGCGCCCGGGACACCCGGCACGCCCGCGCCGTCCGACGCGGCGGCCCCCGCCGCCCCGCCGGCCGCCCCGGCCCCCTCGCCCTTCGCTCCCCCCTCCCCCTTCCCCGCCCCGGCCCCCGCGGCGTTCGGCGCGCCGGCCGGCGGGCCCGGCGCCCCTGCCAACCCCTGGGCGCCGCCGGGCGCGGGCTACGGCGCGGCCGCCTACGCCCCGTACGGGCAGGCGGCCCCGGCCGGCAACGGCCTGGCCGTCGCCGCGCTGGTCGTCGGGATCTGCGCGATCGCCATCGGCCTCGTCCCGCTGCTCTTCTGGATCGGTGCCCTCCTCGCCGTCACCGGCCTGGGGCTGGGCATCGGCGCTCTCGTCCGCGCCTCCAACGGGGCCCCGCGCAAGACGATGTCCGTCGTCGGCACCGTCCTCGGCGTGCTGGGCCTCGGCGCGTCCGTGGGCGGTTTCTTCCTGACCGCCGCCGTCATGGACGAGGCCGCGGACAGCATCGACCGCAGCATCGAGCGGCAGCGGGACCGCGACCTCGAAGGGGCGTTCCCCGAGGACGGCGAGGGGCCCGGCGCCTCCCCGTCCCCCTCGGCCTCGCAGGCCCCGGGCCTGACCAGCGCGCTGCCCTTCGGCGAGACGTTCACGTACGGGGACGGCATCAAGGTGAGCCTCTCGGCGCCGAAGAAGTACAAGCCGGAGAGCCTCTACGGCCGGGAGACGGTGAAGAACGCCGTCCAGATGACCGTCACGATCACCAACGGCTCGACCCGGCCGCACGAGGTGATCTACGCCGTGCCGAACGTCCGCGACGACAAGGGCATGACCGCCGAGCTCGTCTTCGACGGCAGTGTGCCGAAGATGATCCAGGGGTCCATCCTGCCCGGCGCCTCGGCCAGCGGCGTCATGGCGTTCGAGGTCCCCGAGGGCACCGTGAGCATCACCGCGGACATCGCCGCGGGGACCCTGCTCGACGACGTGAAGTACGCCGGTCCGATCGGCTGACCGGGCGCCGGAGCCGTCCTGCGGGCGCGGCGCGGACGGCGGGGCCCAGGACATCGCGTCACTCAGACGATTAGACTGGGCCCCGTGCCTCAACTACGCCTCGCGCTGAATCAGATCGACTCGCACGTCGGCGACATCGCCGCCAACGCCGACTCGGTCGTCCACTGGACCCGGCACTCCGCCGAGCAGGGCGCCCACCTGGTGGCGTTCCCGGAGATGGTGCTGACCGGCTACCCCGTCGAGGACCTCGCCCTGCGCGGGTCCTTCGTCGAGGCCTCCCGCAGCGCGCTGCGCGCCCTCGCGGAGCGCCTGGCGGCCGAGGGTCTCGGGGAGCTTCCGGTCGTCGTCGGCTACCTCGACCGCACCGAGCAGGCCGTGCCCCGCCTCGGCAGGCCGGCCGGCTCCCCGGAGAACGCGGCCGCGGTGCTGCACCGCGGGGAGGTCGTCCTGCGGTTCGCCAAGCACCACCTCCCCAACTACGGGGTATTCGACGAGTTCCGGTACTTCGTGCCGGGCAACACCCAGCCCGTCATCCGGGTCCGGGGCATCGACGTGGCCCTGGCCATCTGCGAGGACCTCTGGCAGGACGGCGGCCGGGTGCCCGCGACCCGCTCCGCCGGGGCCGGGCTGCTGATCTCGATCAACGCCTCCCCGTACGAGCGCAACAAGGACGACGTCCGCCTGGACCTCGTGCGCAGGCGGGCCCGGGAGGCCGGCTGCACCCTCGCGTACGTGGCCATGATCGGCGGCCAGGACGAGCTGGTGTTCGACGGCGACTCGATCGTCGTCGACGCCTCCGGCGAGGTCGTCGCCCGCGCCCCGCAGTTCTCCGAGGGCTGTGTCGTCGTCGACCTCGACCTGCCCGCCGCCCGCGGGGACGCCCCCGCGGGCGTGGTGGACGACGGTCTGCGGATCGACCGCGTGATCCTGTCCGAGGAGCCCGTCGAGGCGTACGAGGCGGTCGTGGCCGGCGGCTACGCGGACCGCCTCGACGACGACGAGGAGGTCTACGACGCGCTCGTCGTGGGCCTGCGCGCCTACGTCAGGAAGAACGGATTCCGCTCGGTCCTCATCGGACTCTCCGGGGGCATCGACTCCGCGCTCGTCGCCGCCGTCGCCTGCGACGCGGTCGGCGCGCAGAACGTGTACGGCATCTCCATGCCCTCCAAGTACTCCTCGGACCACTCCAAGGGCGACGCGGCCGACATGGCCGAGCGCACGGGCCTGAACTTCCGGACCGTGCCGATCGAGCCGATGTTCGACGCGTACATGGGCTCCCTGGGCCTGACCGGCCTCGCCGAGGAGAACCTCCAGTCCCGGCTGCGCGGCACGATGCTGATGGCCGTCTCCAACCAGGAGGGGCACCTCGTGCTGGCCCCGGGCAACAAGTCCGAGCTGGCGGTCGGCTACTCCACCCTGTACGGCGACTCGGTGGGCGCGTACGGGCCGATCAAGGACGTCTACAAGTCGGACGTCTTCCGGCTCGCCCGCTACCGCAACCGGGCCGCGGCCGAGCGCGGCGAGGTCCCGCCGATCCCGGAGAGCTCGATCTCGAAGCCGCCGAGCGCCGAGCTGCGGCCGGGCCAGGTGGACACCGACTCGCTGCCCGACTACCCGGTGCTCGACGCGATCCTGGCCCTGTACGTGGACCGCGACCAGGGGATGGACGCGATCGTCGCGGCCGGCTTCGACCCCGAGCTGGTCGCCAGGACCCTGCGGATGGTGGACACCGCCGAGTACAAGCGGCGCCAGTACCCGCCGGGCACGAAGATCTCGGCCAAGGGCTTCGGCAAGGACCGCCGGCTGCCCATCACCAACGGCTGGCGCGAGCGGGCGTAGCGCGCCCGCGGGGGCAGGCGGACGGGGCGCCGTCCGCTCCTCTCGGGAGCGGGCGGGGCCCCTCGCCCCGCCCGGCGCCCCTCGCCCCGCACGGCGGCGCCGGGCCTACCGCGTGACGGCGACCCGGGCCGCGACCGGCAGGTGGTCGCTGCCGGTGCGCGGGAGGGTCCAGGAGGCCTCGGGCTTGATCCCGCGGACCATGATCTGGTCGATCCGGGCCATCGGGAACTGCGCGGGCCAGCTGAAGCCGAACCCGTCGCCCGCCGCGCCCTGGGTGGAACGCATCTGCGAGGTGACCTCGGACAGGGCCCGGTCGTTCATGGTGCCGTTGAGGTCGCCGAGCAGGACGACCTTCTTCAGCGGTTCGGAGGCGAGCGCGGCGCCCAGGGCGTCGGCACTGTTGTCGCGCTGGTTGGCGGTGAAGCCGGCGTTGAGCTTGACGCGGACGGAGGGGAGGTGGGCGACGTAGACGCCGATCTCCCCGGAGGGGGTGGTGACGGTGGCCCGCATGGCGCGGACCCAGCCCATCTTGATGTCCACGGGCCGGCTGGAGGCCAGCGGGTACTTGCTCCACACCCCGACGGTGCCCTCGACGGAGTGGTACCGGTACGTGCCGGCCAGGGCCTTCTCGTAGACCGGGACGGCGCCCGACTTCAGCTCGGTCAGGGCCAGGACGTCGGCTCCCGACCGGGCGACGGACTCGGCGGTGCCGCGCGGATCGGCGTTGTCGGCGTCGACGTTGTGGGTGGCGACCACCAGGTTGCCGCCGGAGCCGGACTTGTCGGTGAGCAGGCCGCCGAAGATGTTCGTCCAGACCGCGGCCGTCAGCAGTGTCGCGATCAGGGCGGTCGCGGACTTCCGGTACACGGCGCAGCCCAGCAGCACTGGGACGGCGAGGCCAAGCCAGGGCAGGAAGGTCTCGGTGAGGCTGCCGAGGTTGCCGACGTCGTTGGGCAGGTCCGCGTGGAAGATCATGACCAGCGAGGCCAGGGCGGCGACGGCGGCGAGCACCAGACCGCGCCGCCAGATGCCCCGGTCACCGCCCAGGGCGGCCAACCGGCGGCGGAAGCGGGATCCGGAGGGCTCGGGGTCCGAGCCGCCGTTCCCCGTTTCCGTCATGTACGCCTGTGCCATGCCACTGCCCTCACTGCCGTGCTCGCGCTGCGTCCCCGCCCCTTGACCCTAGGCGATCGACGCGGCCTTCCGTGCCGTACGTCACGACCGCCTGTCGCGGTCGTACGTCCGCAAGGACGAACGACCGTACGCCCCGGGTTCCGCTTGTCACGAAACGCGCACATTCGAGCATGCGGGCCGGGCGCGCCCTCCCCACCACTTCCGCCCCGGGCCGCGGGGATGCCACCATGGGTGGTGAGTCCGGGGACGCCGTGAGGGCGCCTCGAGATGACACAAGGAGCAGTTGCCATGACGCATGCCGTTTCGCCTGCCCGCGAATCCGCATCAGCGGCCTCCCCCACCCTCTACGGAGGCACGGGCACCCGGCGCATCACCGTCCGCGACCTGACCCTCGCCAAGGAGCGCGGCGAGAAGTGGCCCATGCTCACCGCCTACGACGCGATGACCGCGTCCGTCTTCGACGAGGCCGGCATCCCGGTCATGCTCGTCGGCGACTCGATGGGCAACTGCCACCTCGGCTACGAGACGACCGTCCCGGTGACGATGGACGAGATGACCCTGCTGTCGGCGGCCGTCGTCCGGGGCACCCGCCGCGCGCTGATCGTCGGCGACCTGCCGTTCGGCTCGTACCAGGAAGGCGCCGTGCAGGCGCTGCGCAGCGCCACCCGCCTGGTCAAGGAGGCCGGGGTCGGTGCGGTCAAGCTGGAGGGCGGCGAGCGCTCGCTGGCCCAGACCGAGCTGATCGTGCAGTCGGGCATCCCGGTCATGTCCCACCTGGGCCTGACCCCGCAGTCCGTCAACGCCATGGGCTACCGGGTGCAGGGGCGCGGGGACGAGGCCGCCCACCAGCTGCTGCGCGACGCCAAGGCGGCGCAGGACGCGGGCGCCTTCGCGGTGGTGCTGGAGCTGGTCCCGGCGGAGCTGGCCGCCGAGGTCACCCGGTCCCTGCACATCCCGACGGTCGGCATCGGAGCCGGCTCGGAGTGCGACGCGCAGGTGCTGGTGTGGACCGACATGATGGGTCTGACCGGCGGCAGGATGCCGAAGTTCGTGAAGCAGTACGCGAACCTCCGCAAGACCATGGGTGACGCGGCGAAGGCCTTCGCCGAGGACGTGGTCGGCGGAACGTTCCCGCTGGAGGAGCACGCCTTCCACTGAGGCCGAGGGTGCGGCGGGTCCGCCCGCCGCGCCCCGGCACGACGCACGGCCCGACAGCCCGCCGGCACGGCGCCGGCGGGCTGTCGGCTCCCCGTCGGCCGGCTGTCGGTCGGCTGTCGGTCGGCTGTCGGTGCTTTGTCAGTGGCGGATGGTCCCATGAGGGACATGACGCGAAAAGACAAGAATCCCAACGCGGTAGAGGTACGGGGGCTGGTCAAGCACTACGGCGAGACCAAGGCCCTCGACGGGGTGGACCTGGACGTCCGCGAGGGAACCGTCCTCGGGGTCCTCGGGCCCAACGGCGCCGGCAAGACCACCTTGGTGCGCTGCCTCTCCACCCTGGTCGTCCCGGATGCGGGCACGGCGACCGTCGCGGGCTACGACGTGGTCCGCCAGCCGCGGCAGTTGCGCCGCACCATAGGCCTGACCGGCCAGTACGCCTCGGTCGACGAGAAGCTCTCCGGCTGGGAGAACCTCTACATGATCGGCCGGCTGCTCGACCTGTCCCGCAAGGACGCCCGGTCCCGCGCCGACGAACTGCTGGAGCGGTTCTCGCTCACCGACGCGGCGAAGAAGGCCGCGATGCACTACTCGGGCGGCATGCGCCGCCGGCTCGACCTGGCCGCCTCCATGATCGGCCGCCCGGCCGTCCTCTACCTGGACGAGCCGACCACCGGCCTCGACCCCCGCACCCGCAACGAGGTGTGGGACGAGGTGCAGCGGATGGTCGCCGAGGGGGCCACCGTCCTGCTCACCACCCAGTACATGGAGGAGGCCGAGCAGCTCGCCAGTGAGCTGACGGTCATCGACCGGGGCAAGGTCATCGCGAACGGCAAGGTCGACGAGCTGAAGGCGCGCGTCGGCGGCCGGACCCTGAGGATCCGCCCGGCGGACGCCTCCGACCTGCCGGGCATGGCCCGTTCGCTGGCCGAGGCCGGCCTGGACGGCGTGGCCGGCTCCCAGGCCGTGCCGGACGAAGGCGTCCTGCTGGTCCCGATCCTGAGTGACGAGCAGCTGACGGCCGTGGTGGGCCTGTTGGCCGCCCGCGGCTACGCCATCGCCGACCTAGGCACCTACCTGCCCAGCCTCGACGAGGTGTTCCTGTCCATCACCGGGCAGAAGCCCTCCTCGTCCGAGGACCGCGTTGCGACCGAGAAGACCGAGGAGGTCGCGGCATGAGCACCGCAACCACGACGAAGCCCGCCGACACCGCGGCCGCCCCGGCCGCCGCGGCGGCCCTGCCCGGGGAGGGCCGGATCGGCCTGCGGGCCAACCTGCGGCACATCGGCGCCCTGGTGCGCCGCAACGCCCTGCAGATCAAGCAGGACCCCGAGTCGATGTTCGACGTCCTGTTCATGCCGATCATCTTCACGCTGCTGTTCGTCTTCGTCTTCGGCGGAGCCGTCTCCGGCAAGGGCAACCAGGGCGAGTACGTCAGCTACCTGGTCCCGGGCCTGATGGCCATGATGGGCATGAACATCGCCATGGCGGTGGGCACCGGAGTCAACGACGACTTCAAGAAGGGCGTGATGGACCGCTTCCGGTCCATGCCGATCGCCCGGTCCTCCGTGCTGCTCGCCAAGATCGTCGTCGAGGTCGGCCGGATGCTGGTCGCCATCGCGATCCTGCTCTGCGTGGGCTTCATCCTCGGCCTGTCGATCCAGGGCCCGGTGCTGAACCTGTTCTTCGCCGTCGGCCTGTCCGTCGTATTCGGCGCCTCGCTCATGTGGATCTTCATCCTGCTCGGTCTGACGATGAAGACGGCGCAGGCGGTCCAGGGCATGGCGATGCTGGTACTGATGCCGCTCCAGTTCGGCAGCTCGATCTTCGCCAAGCCCTCCACCATGCCGGGCTGGCTGCAGAGCTTCACCGACTACAACCCGCTGTCCAACCTGGCCGACGCGGCCCGCGCCCTGATCAACGGGACGCCGGTCGGCAACTCCGTCTGGATGACCCTGGCCTGGTCCGTCGCCATCACGGCGGTCACCATGCCGCTGGCCGTGCGCAAGTTCCGCCAGAAGACCTGATCCGCGGGCCGGTCCGTTCCGGATCGCGTCCCGGACGGACCCCGGCGCGTCCGGGTCAGACGAGGGCGGTGGCCTCCTCCAGGGAGAGGCCGCCGCCCTCGGCGTACGCCGCCTCGTACGCCGCGTCGCCCAGCGCCGCCCTCGCCCGTTCCTCGGCGAGGGCGGCGTCCGCGCGTTCGGTGGAGACGTGGACGTGCCCCGGCGGCAGGTGGGCCCGGTAGGCGGCGACCAGGCGCGCGCCGTCGGCCGCCCGGTGCGGATCGCCGAGCGAGGCGAGGGCGACGGCCCCCGTCAGCAGGTACACGGCGGGCAGTTGCGGCGCGACCATCAGCGCGAGCGGGTCCCGGGCGGCGGCGGCGCCGCTGCGGACCACCGCGATCGCGTCCTCGTACCGGCCCTCCTGGTTGTCCAGCCAGGCCACCGTGGCGAGGAGGAACACGTCGAAGACCGCGTACGCGCCGAAGGCGAACTCCTCCCGCAGCGCCTGGAGCTGGGCTCGGGCCTCGGGGATCCGGCCGGAGCGGCCGAGGATGCCCGCGAGGAACATCCGGGCGGCGGGCATGGCCTCGTTGCCGTAGCGCTGGACGGTCGCGACGATCTCCGTGAGGATCTCCTCGGCCTCCTCGCCCCGGCCGGCCTCGGCGAGGGTTCCGGCCATCCGCACCCGCAACACCGTCACCTGCGCCTTGGCGCCCAGCCGCTCGGCGTGCTCGATCGCGGCACGGAAGTCCTGGGTGGCCGACTCGTACAGGCCCCGCTTCTCCAGGGACTCGGCGCGCGCCGAGAGCGCCTCGGCGCAGCCCCAGTCGTCACCGAGCCTGCGGAACAGCGCCAGGCTCTCGTCCGCGTCCCGGGTGGCGTCGCCGCCCCAGTCGGCGCGGTTGGCCAGGATGTTGGCGCGCAGCTGGAGCGCGGAGGCCAGTTCCCAGTCGAAGCCGAGTCCGCGGGCGGTGTCCACCGTCTCGTGCACGACCCGCCGCAGCAGTTCCGCGTCACCGGCGATCATGACGGCGTAGATCCACAGGCCCGCGGGCGGGCGGCAGGTCTGCGGGAGGCCCGGCCGGTACACGGCGAGCATCCCGTCGACCTGACCGCGGACCTCGGGGGTGTTCCAGTTGTCGTTGCCCTGGTCGCGCGAGGCCAGCCGGATCATCTGGAGGCCGCGCCAGCCCTCGGTGAGCATCTCTCCGGAGTACGGCGGGGGCGTGTCGACGATCCGCCCGTAGACGGGCTCGGCGGGGGCGGCGGGCGGCGCGAAGGGGTCGGGGCCCAGCGGCGCCGCCGCCTCGGACCAGTGCCGGGACTCGGTCCGCAGGTCGTGCATGTGCCAGTACCAGACGAGGGAGTGGACCAGGCACAGCACCTCGTCGGCGGCGCGGGCGGCGATGCCCCGGCGCAGGGCGGTCCGCAGGTTCTCGTACTCGGTGGCGATGCGGTCGGCGGCCGCGCGCTGGCCGTGGCCGCGCAGCAGGGGCTCGGCGGTGCGGACGAGTTCGCGGTAGTGGACGAGGTGGCGCCGTTCGGTGGCGGCGCGGTCGCCGGCGACCTCGGCGAGCCGCTCGGCTGCGTACTCGCCCACGGTCTCCAGGAGGCGGTAGCGCATGTCCGTGCCGTGCGGGGCGGGGGCGGCCACGACGAGGGACTTGTCGACGAGGGAGCCGAGGACGTCGGCGACGTCGTAGGCGGGGTCGGCGCAGACGGCCTCGGCAGCCGTGAGGTCGCATCCGCCCGCGAAGACGGACAGCCGGCGCAGGACCGCGCGCTCGGGCCCGTCCAGGAGGTCCCAGGACCAGTCCACGACCGCCCGCAGCGTCTGCTGGCGGGGCAGGACCGTACGGGAACCACTGGTCAGCAGCCGGAACCGGTCGTCCAGGCGGTCCGCGATCTGCCGCGGGCTGAGCAGCCGCAGCCGCGCCGCGGCCAGCTCGATCGCCAGCGGCAGCCCGTCCAGCCGGCGGCAGATCTCCACCGCGGCGGCCGGGTCCTCGTCGGTGCGGTATCCCGGCCGGGCGGCGGCCCCCCGGTCGCCGAGGAGACGCAGCGCCACGGGGTCGGGCAGCGGCTCCACGGGGCGCAGGGTCTCCCCCGGCACGCCGAGCGGTTCGCGGCTGGTGGCCAGGATCTGCACGCCGGGGCAGTGGGTGAGGACCCGCTCGGCGAGCTCGGCCGCCGCGCCGATGACGTGCTCGCAGTTGTCGAGGACCAGCAGGAGCCGACGGCGCGCGCAGTGCTCGGCGAGGCGGGCGAGGGTGTCGTCCCCGGCGCGTTCGGTCAGGGCGCGCATCTCCTCGGCGGCGGCGCCGCGCAGCTTGGTCTCGCGCGCGCCGAGCGCGGCGAGGGCGGCCTCGGCGACGTCCTCCGGGTCGTCGACGGGGGCCAGCTCGACCAGCCAGACGCCGTCGGACCAGTCGGCCGATGCCGCGTGCGCCTCGGCGGCCTCCTGGGACAGCCGGGTCTTGCCGGCCCCGCCGGGCCCCAGCAGGGTGACGAGCCGGGCCCGCGCGAGGTCGTCGCCGATGACGCGGATGTCGTCCTCGCGCCCGACGAAGGTGGTCAGCCGCGCCCGCAGGTTCCCGCGCTGGTCCGCCGGCGTCGGCGCCGGAGACGGTTCGGGGCGCTGCCCGGGGCCGGGGTCCCGGCCGGTTGCCGTTTCCGGGTCCGGGGCGGGGGCGGCTGCGGGGTTCGGGGCGGCGGCCGGGGGTGTGAGGAGTTCGGTGTGCAGGGCGCGCAGGACCGGGCCCGGGTCGGCTCCCAGGCGGGCCGCGAGGCCGCGGCGGACCGTGTCGTAGGCGGCCAGTGCCTCCGCGGGCCGGCCGGTGTCCCGCAGCGCACGGATGCGCAGGGCGTGCAGCGGCTCGTCCAGCGGCTGCTGCGCGCACAGCGCGGTGAGCTCGGGCAGGACGCGGTCCGCCTCGCCCAGGGCGAGCGCCGCGGCGAGCCGGCCCCGGCGGGCGTCCAGCCGTACGGCCTCCCAGCGCGCGGACTCCGCGGTCTCGGGATCCGGGAGGTCCGCCAGCGCCGGGCCGCGCCACAGCGCGAGGGCGTCCTCGTACAGGGCGGTGGCCTTGGCCGGGTCCCCTTGGGCCAGCGCCTCGCCGCCGGTCCGGGCCAGCCGCTCGAAGCGGTACAGGTCGACGTCCTCGCGCTCGGCGGCCAGCAGGTAGCCGCCCTCGGCGGACCGCACGGCCGCGTGCCCCAGCGCCCGCCGCAGCCGGGCGACGAGCGCCTGCAGGGCGGCCGGGGCGGCGGCCGGCGGATCACCGTCCCACACCTGGTCGACCAGCAGGTGCGCCGGCACGGCACGGCCCGGCCGCAGCGCGAGGGCGGTCAGCAGCGCACGCAGGCGCGCCCCGCCGACGGCGACGGTGCTCCCGTCGTCGCGGATGGCCTGGGTGGTGCCGAGGATCGCGTAACGCACCGGCCCATTGTCACCGGACCCCGTCCCGGCCCCGACCGCTTTTCCGTCCCGGCACCGGGATAGGTTTCGCCGCATGGGTCATCAGGGCAGCCGCGGCGAGCGGCGGATCAGTTCCGTATTCCTGGGCATCGCCGCCGTGATGGCGGTCACCGGCTGGGCCGTGTGGACCGGCTACTCCACGAGCACCGGGCTGGCGGTGTTCCTCTTCGTGACCTCGGCGTGGATCGTCTCCCTCTGCCTGCACGAGTACGCGCACGCCCGCACCGCGCTGCACAGCGGCGACCTCACGGTGGGCGCCAAGGGCTACCTGACGCTCAACCCCCTGAAGTACACGCACGCGCTGCTCAGCATCGTCCTGCCGGTGGTCTTCGTGATCCTGGGCGGCATCGGCCTGCCCGGCGGGGCCGTGTACATCGAGCGCGACCGGGTCCGGGGCCGCTGGAGGCACAGCCTGATCTCGGCGGCCGGACCGCTGACGAACGTGGCTTTCGCCGCGGTCTGCACGGCGCCGTTCTGGCTGGGCGCCCTGGACGGGGTCCCGCCGGCGTTCCGCTTCGCGCTCGCCTTCCTCGCGCTGCTCCAGGTCTCGGCGGCGATCCTGAACTTCCTGCCGGTGCCGGGCCTCGACGGGTACGGGGTCATCGAGCCCTGGCTGTCGCGGCGGGTGCGCGGCGAGGTGGCGCCGCTGGCGCCGTTCGGCCTGATCGCGGTGTTCGCGCTGCTGTGGATCCCGGAGGTGAACGGCTTCTTCTTCGACGTGGTCCAGGACCTGCTGTCCGTGCTGGGCGTCTCGGACCTGGACACGTACTGCGGGCGCGACCTGTACCGCTTCTGGCAGGACGGCGACGGCTTCTGCGAGATCCCGCAGGGCTGAGGGGGGTCCCGCCGTCCCTCAGGCGGTCCGGCCGGCGGCGGCCCGCTCGGCCTTCGCCTTGCGCTGGTAGTACCAGGCCATGTTGGACGTGAGGCCGGCCAGCAGCACCCACACGATCCCGAGGAAGCTGCCCTCCACGAAGGCGACCACGGCCGCGGCCACGGCGAGGACGCAGACGACAACGGCGAAGACGGCAAGGCGGGGCATGGGGCGGGCTCCTCGGAAACACTGAACGGGGTCGAGCCCCACCAGTGTCCCCCATGCCCCGCAGTGGTCCCGTAAAGGTGCCGCGGTTCGCGCGCGGGCTTGTTTCCGGCTTTGCCTGACCTCCCCCTCGACCCGGCGCTACGGTTCGGCGGATACCCGCCTGCTCTTGGCGGGAGCAGATCGACAGCCCGGCCGCTCGGCCTGCTCGGCCCGCGACGGCGCCGCCGGGCGAGTGGGGGGAAGACATGCAGGAGATCCCAAAGGGCGCGAACGTCAGCCTGACCGCCCTCGGCGAGGACGCCGGTTCGGTGGTCGTGAGCCTGAGCTGGACGAGTGCCTCCGGAGCCGGCGACGCCGACGTGTCCGTGCTGCTCCTCGACGGCAGCGGCAAGGTCCGCGGCGAGAACGACTTCTACTTCTACAACAACCCGGCCGCCGCCGACGGCAGTGTGCAGCTGCTGGGCAAGACGCCGACCGACAGCGGCGACGAGGACCGCATCAGCCTGGACCTGACGGCGGTGCCGCAGGACGTCGCGCGGATCGTGGTGGCGGCCAGCCAGTACGGCGGCGCCCGCTTCGGGGACCTCGACGACCTGCGGATGACCGTCAGGGACCGGTCGGGCGAGCTGTTGGCGGGCTTCTCCATCGACGACGCGAGCGTGGAGACGGCGTTCATCTTCGGCGAGCTGTACCGGCGCGGCGGGGAGTGGAAGTTCCGGGCCGTGGGCCAGGGGTACGAGACCGGCCTCGCCGGCCTTGCCACGGACTTCGGCATCTCCGTGGCCGGGGAGTCCGAGGAGCCGGGCGTCCCGGAACCGGGCGCGAACGCCAGTGCCGGTGCCGGTCCCGGTCCTGGTCCCGGCACCGGTGCGGATGCGGCCCCGGGCCCCGGCGCGGCCGGGGAACCGTCCGGCGGCGCGGCCGCCGTGCCGGAACCGCCCGGCGCACCCGCCCGACCCGCCGAATCCCCGGCACCCCCGGCGACGACCGCCGCGGACACCGCTGCGGCGGCCGCCGTGCCGGGGCAGAGCCGCGGTGCCCGCGGCCCGCGTACGACGCGGAAGAAGGTGACCCTGCCCCGAGTGGCCAGGAAGTCGCTCGCCGAGAACGACTCCTGGCGGGCCGCGCGGCTCTTCCCGGTCCCCTCCCTCAAGAGCGACAAGGAGCGCGAGGTGCGGGCCACCTCGGTCCTGCTGTCGGTGATGGAGCAGGTCCCCGAGCTGGGGCGGCGCCTGACCGCGGGGTTCGGCGCACCCGCCGGGCGGATGCAGACCTTCACCGAGGTCCCCCTCCCGCACGGCGACACCCCCAAGCGGCCGGACGGGGTGATCCGGGTGGAGCGCGCCGGGAAGCTGTGGACCGCCCTCGTCGAGACGAAGACGAACGGGAACCCGCTCAAGGCCGAGCAGGTGCAGCAGTACATGGACATCGCGGCGCGCCGCGGCTACGAGGCGGTGATCACACTCTCGAACGACGTGGCACTCGACGGTGCCCCCGTGGTGGACGTGAAGATCGACGGCCGGCGCAAGCACAAGGTCAGCCTGTGGCACCTGTCCTGGGCGGAGGTGGCCCACCAGGCACAGATGCTGATCCGCCACGAGGGCGTCGGCAACCCCGCCCACGCCTGGCTGCTGCAGGAACTGTTGGAGTACCTCCAGCACGAGAACTCCGGATGCCACGGGTTCCAGAACATGGGCCCGGCCTGGGTACCCGTGCGCAGGGGAATCGAGGACGAGACCCTCAGCCTCGGCGACGACCGGGCCGTGGACGTCGTGGAGAGCTGGGAGCGCCTGATCCGCCAGGTGTGTCTGCGCCTGGGCGGGGAGCTCGGGCAGAAGGCCCTCCCGGTGCAGCGGGCCCGGCGCGGGAGCGATCCGCGGGCGCGCCGTGTCGCCGCCGCCGGAACGTTGTGCGCGGAGGGCAGGCTGGCGGCGGAGCTTCGCGTCGACGGAACCGGCAGCGTCATCGCGGTCGTCGCCGACCTGCGGACGGGGAAGGTGCGCACGTCCGTCGACGTCCCGGCACCGGAGGCCGCGTACCCGCTGGCCGCCGCGAAGCGGATGGTGAGGCTGCTCGCCGAGGCCCCGGCGGACCTGCACGTGGAGAGCCTGGTCGACGGTGGGCACGGCCCGCGCGGCACCCTGGAGCGGCTGCGCCCGGAGCCGGGCGATCTGCTGCCCAGGGACGGCGGGCCGCCCGACGGTTTCCGGCTGTCGCTGATCAAGGGCATGGGCAACAGCCGCGGCAACACCGAATCCGGGTTCATCCGCAGCGTCGACGAGGCCGTCGAGCGCTTCTACCACGGGGTGGTGGCGCACCTGGGACCCGTGGAGGCCCGTACGGGGCGCCGGAGCTGACCCGCGGCCCCGCCCGGCGCTCCGGCCGGGCGGGGCCGAGCGGCCGGGCAGCGCGGGCCCCCGGGGAGCGGCGGGCGGGCGGCCCGGGTCAGACGTCCGTGACCCGGGTCAGGCGTCCGTGACCCGGGTCAGGCGTCCGTGACCCGGGTCAGACGTCCGTGACCCGGGTCAGACGTCCGTGGCCGGGGTCAGACGTCCGTGGCCGGGGTCAGACGTCCGTGATGCGCAGGCCCGCGTGGGCCTTGTAGCGGCGGTTCGCGGAGATCAGGTTCGCCACCAGGGACTCCACCTGGTGGGCGTTGCGCAGGCGGCCCGCGAAGACTCCGCGCATGCCAGGGATGCGGGCGGCCAGGGCCTGGACCAGGTCGGTGTCGGCGCGGGATTCGCCGAGGACCATCACGTCCGTGTCGATCTCCTCGATCGACTCGTCCTGGAGCAGGACCGCCGAAAGGTGGTGGAAGGCCGCCGTGACGCGGGAGTCCGGGAGCAGGGCGGCGGCCTGCTGGGCCGCGCTGCCCTCGTCGACCCGGAGGGCGTAGGCGCCCTGCTTGTCGAAGCCGAGCGGGTTGACGCAGTCGACCACGAGCTTGCCCGCGAGGTCCTCGCGCAGCGACTCGAGGGTCTTGGCGTGGCCCTCCCACGGCACCGCGACGATCACGATGTCGCTGCGGCGGGCGCACTCGGCGTTGTCCGCGCCCTCGACGCCGAGTCCCAGCTCGGCGGCGGCGCTCCGCGCGCGGTCGGCGGCGCGGGAGCCGATGATCACCTTCTGGCCGGCCCGGGCGAGCCGGTAGGCGAGGCCGCGGCCCTGGTCGCCGGTGCCGCCGAGGACGCCGACGACGAGGCCGGAGACGTCGGGGAGCTCCCACGGGTCCTTGGCCGGCGCCTTGGCGGGGGGCTGCTGCGTGCTGTCTGTGGAGGTCATGGGGGCGAGGGTAACCCCGGGGCCCGCAGAGTCGAACGGCGTGCGCCCTCCGCCTTACGGGTACGGCCGGGAGAACGGCGCCCCCGCGGCCCCCGCATGGTGCAGGATGCCGGCATGGATGCCGTGAGGGTCGCGCTGCTGCGCGAGGTGCTCGCCGGTACGCAGTGGCCGGGCGCCGCGCGGCGCTTCGCCGGGACGCTGCGGCGGTCCGTGGTGCCGGCGGGCGGGAAACTGCTGCTGGTGGGGACCGAGGGGTACGAGCCCTGGCACCTGGCGGCGCACCTGGTGGACGAGGCCGCCTGGTCGGGTCTGCCGCAGCTGGCCCCGACCCTGGTGCGCCACCGCGTGCTGCCCGGGGAGCCGCCGCACCTGTCGGTGGGGCTGGGCAGGCTGGCGGCGGCCCGGCGCGGGCACACGCTGGTGGTGGTGGCTCCGCAGGCGCCCGGCGAGGGGCTGCTGGAGCGGGTCCACGACGCCCGCCGCGCCGGGGCGACCGTACTGTCCCTGGACGGCGGGGACCCGGACCTGGGAGCCCTCGCGCACGACGCGCTGTCGGTGCCGCAGGACGGCGCCGAGCTGGACCTGGACACGGTGCAGCACCTGGTCAGCGCGGCCGCCGGGGAGAACGGGCCGCCGGCGCGGCGCGGGGCCGGCCGGTTCCGGGACCGGCTGGCGCGGCTGGCCGACCAGCTGACCGCCCCGCCGCCCACCCGCTGGTAGGACCGGTGGTCCTGGTCCTCAGGGCGTGGTGCCGCCGTCCTCTTCCTGTTCGCGGGTCCTGTCGTTCCACTTGGGGTCGTTCTGCCATTCGAGGTTGCGCTCCTGCGCCGTCTCCATGGCGTGGGTCGCCTCCGCAGGGGTCCCGTACGGGCCGAAGCGGTCCTTCGCCGGGCACTCGGGGCCCTCTTCCACCTTCGTGTGGACCAGGCAGTAGTACCACTCGCCCGCTTTGCCCACCTGGCGCTTCTTGAACAGGGCCATCGTCGTAGAGCTCCTCTCGATGCCGCTCTCTGTCGCCAGCCTGCCCCATACCCGCTGGATACACTCGCTTGCATGTCCGGTCAGTCGCTGCTCGTACCAGGCGAGCTCTCCCCCGCCCGTTCCGTTCCCGGAAACATCCGCCGTCCCGAGTACGTGGGCAAGCCCGCGCCCGCTCCGTACACCGGACCGGAGGTGCAGTCGGCCGAGACCATCGAGGCCATGCGCACCGCCGGCCGGATCGCCGCCCAGGCGATGGAAGAGGCCGCCAAGCTGATCGCGCCGGGGGTGACCACCGACGCACTCGACAAGGTCGCCCACGACTACATGTGCGACCACGGGGCCTATCCCTCGACGCTCGGCTACCGGGGCTTCCCCAAGTCGCTGTGCTCCTCCGTCAACGAGGTCATCTGCCACGGCATCCCCGACTCCACCGTCCTGCGCGACGGCGACATCGTGAACCTCGACGTGACCGCGTACATCGGCGGGGTGCACGGCGACAACAACGCCACCTACCTGTGCGGTGAGGTGGACGAGGAGTCGCGCCTGCTGGTGGAGCGCACCCGCGAGGCGCTGAACCGCGCCATCAAGGCCGTCAAGCCGGGCCGCCAGATCAACATCATCGGCCGGGTCATCGAGTCGTACGCGAAGCGCTTCGGCTACGGAGTGGTCCGGGACTTCACCGGGCACGGCATCAACTCCTCCTTCCACTCCGGCCTGATCGTCCCGCACTACGACAGCCCGCACGCGACCACCCTCATCGAGCCCGGGATGACCTTCACCATCGAGCCGATGCTGACCCTGGGCACTCACGAGTACGACATGTGGGCGGACGGCTGGACGGTCGTCACCAAGGACCGCAAGCGGACCGCGCAGTTCGAGCACACGCTGGTGGTGACGGACACCGGGGCGGAGATCCTGACCCTGCCGTAGGCGCCGGGGAGGCCGGGGAGCGGACCCGCGCATTTACCGACACCGCGTCGGGAACGCATTGACCGGGGCAGGCCCGCGTAGGAGGATCGGAGTGGCGGCGCGGCCGCCACGCCCGCTCCCTCTTCCTGGAGGTCCGTCTTGGTTGCCTTCTCCACGGCCATCCGTACCGCCTCGCACGAGCAGCACACGGAGGCCGAGACGTCGACCTTCATGGGCGACCTGCTGGGCGGACGGCTCGGAGTGGACGCGTACACGCGCTACACCGAGCAGCTGTGGTTCGTGTACCGGGCCCTGGAGGACGCCGCGGATTCCCTGCGGGACGACCCGGTGGCGGGCCCCTTCATCCGGCCCGAGCTGATGCGCGTCGCCGAGATCGAGCGCGACCTCGCGCACCTGCTGGGCGACGGCTGGCGGGAGACCGTGGCGGCGCTGCCCGCGACCGAGGCGTACGCCGCCCGGGTCGCCGAGTGCGCCGCCCGGTGGCCGGGAGGCTACGTCGCCCACCACTACACCCGCTACCTGGGCGACCTCTCCGGCGGCCAGATCATCCGCGACAAGGCGGAGCGCACCTGGGGCTTCGCGCGCAAGGGCGACGGCGTCCGCTTCTACGTCTTCGCGGACATCCCCAACCCCGCCGCCTTCAAGCGGACCTACCGCGAGCTCCTCGACGCGATCGCCGCGGACGACCTGGAGAAGCAGCGCATCATCGACGAGTGCAAGCGCGCCTTCGACTTCAACGGCGCGGTCTTCCGCGAGCTGGGCGAGCGGTTCCCGCTCAGCGCGTAGCCGTACGCGGGCAGGTCCGGGCCGGGCCGGTGCCTGCGGGCTCCGCTCCGGCCCCTCGGCGTCCACGGCGCCCCCCCGCCGGACCGTCAGCGGCCGGCCGGCTCCGAGCACGGTCGAGCGGCCGGGCCCCGGGCGTCCCTCGGGGCGAAGCGGACGCGGCCGCCGATCTCGACGGTGCCGTCCGGGCCCGGGGCGGTGAGGATCTGCGAGCCCGCGCCCTGGGTGATGTTCAGGGCCCGGTTCAGCTGGGCGGTCAGCAGGATCGCCGCCGAGCCGGTCGCCTCGTCCTCGGCGACGACCCCGTCCGGACGGCGCGGGAAGCCCCGGGCCCGCACCCGGCCCGCGGTCTCGTCCTCCCAGGCCCAGGCGTACAGCCACCCCTCACCCGGGGGCGGAGCGGGCAGCGCGTCGACCTCGGCCGCGCTCGCGTACCGCTCGGTGCGCTTGCCCTCGACCCACTCCGGGCGGGCGGTGATCCACGTGAACTCGCCGTCGTCACGCGCCCATACCGAGCCGACCGGGGGCTGGAGCTCCTCGATGTCCAGCAGCCAGGCGACCCCGACCAGCGGATGCCCCGCGAAGGACGCCCGCGCGCCGGGGGTGCGGATGTCGACCACACCGCGCTCGGGGTCGTCGACGAACACCGTCTCGCTGTAGCCGAGTTCGGCGGCCAGTGCCTGCCGCGCCGCGTCGTCGGGGCAGCTCCGCCCGTCGCGTACGACTCCGAGCGCGTTGCCGTGCCGGCCGTCACCCGCGCAGAAGACCCTCAGGACGTCGAGATCGTTCACGCGGGCATTGAAGCACGGCGCGGTTCCGTTCCGTCGCCGGTGGAGGTGTGCCCACGCCCCCGCATCCCCGCTCCCCCGCAAAGCCGCACCCCCGCTCCGGCGCTCCGGCGCTCCGGCGCTGGTGCCCCCGCGCGGCGCTTGACCTCCGCTTGACCGGCCCATGGGTCCGCCGTGGGAGGCCCGTGACGGGTCCGTGTCCGGCGCGGGCATATGAGAGGCGAATCACTGGACGCGTGGGTATGGGTGAGGTAAGCCTCGGTTAAGTTAGGTCCGCCTCACCGGCCTCCCCCGTGCCTGGGACGGCCCTCGAACGAAGCCCAGGAGTCCCGTATGCGTCCCGCCCGCCTCACCGCCGTCGCCGCCGCCTCCGTGGCGGCCGCGCTCACCGCCGTCACCGGCTGCGCCGAGAAGAGCGACTCCGGCGACGGCGTGATCAAGGTGGCGGCCTCCGACAGCACCTGCGCCGTCTCCGCGGACCGGTTCCCGGCGGGCACGGTGCGGATCGACGTCGAGAACAAGGGCTCCAAGGTCACCGAGCTGTACGTCCTCTTCCCGGACGACCGCATCGTGACCGAGCGGGAGAACATCGGCCCCGGCACCAAGGCCTCCATCACCGCCGAGATCAAGGCGGGCGACTACGAGATCGTCTGCAAGCCCGGCATGAAGGGCGACGGCATCCGTACGAGCGTCAAGGCCACCGGCCAGACCTCCGGCGAGAAGCGCAGCCCCGAGGCGGACGCCGCGGTCGCCGCCTACCGCCAGTACGTCGTCGCGCAGGCCGAGGAGACCCTCCCCAAGGCGCAGGTGTTCGCGCAGGCCGTCACGGCCGGGGACGTCGAGGCCGCGAAGAAGGCGTACGCGCCCTCGCGCATCGGCTGGGAGCGCACCGAGCCCGTCGCCGAGTCCTTCGGTGACATCGACCCCAAGGTCGACCTCCGCGAGGACGGCCTGGAGGCGGGTCAGGACCCGGAGAAGGACTGGACCGGCTGGCACCGCCTGGAGAAGGCCCTCTGGGCCGACGGCAGGATCGGCAGCCGCGAGCGGGACCTGGCCGACGTCCTGGTCAAGGACCTCACCGAGTGGCAGAAGAAGGTCGGCCAGGCCGAGATCACCCCCACCTCCATGGCCAACGGCGCCAAGGAGCTCCTCGACGAGGTCGCGACCGGCAAGGTCACCGGTGAGGAGGAGCGCTACTCCCACACGGACCTGGTCGACTTCAAGGCCAACGTCGAGGGCGCGGAGAAGGCGTACGAGCTCCTCAAGCCGGTCGCCGCGAAGAACGACCCCGCCCTCGTCAAGCAGCTCGACACGCAGTTCGCGGCCCTGAACACCCTGCTCGACAAGTACCGCGCCGACAAGACCGGTTACGACTTCACCGCCTACGACAAGGTCGGCGAACCGGAGCGCAAGGAGCTCTCGGACGGCGTCAACGCGCTCGCCGAGCCGCTCTCGAAGCTCGCCGCGGCGGTCTCCAAGTAGCGCGAGGAGCGGCGCCGGGCAGTACGGGACAGCAGGCGGAAGCAGAGCGGGCAGGAGAGCGGAATGGCTGAGTCGGACCCGGTAGCAGGGCCGGAGCGGGAAGGCGACGGCCGGGGCACGGACGCCCCGTCGGGCGCGCCGGCGGGAACGCCCGGGGGAACGTCCGCGGGCACACCCGCGGGAACGTCCACGGAAACGCCCGCCCCGACGTCCGAAGGCACGCCCGCCCCGACGTCCGCGGGGGCAGCCCCAGGGGCCCCCGGCGGCGCCTCCGCAGCCGCTCCCTCGCGGCGTTCCGTGCTGGGCTGGGGCGGAGCCGGGCTCGCGCTCGGCGCCGCCGCGGCCGGCGGTGCGGTCGCCGTCTTCGGCGGTTCCCCGGACTCCGCGCCGGTCGCCTCGGCGGGGGCGGCCGTGCCGTTCCACGGCGAGCACCAGGCCGGGATCGCCGGCGCCGTCCAGGACCGCCTGCACTTCGCCGCCTTCGACGTCAAGACGAAGGACCGGGCCGAGCTCGTCGCACTCCTGCGGGAGTGGACCGCGGCCGCCCGGCTGATGACGGCCGGCCGGCCCGTGGGCGAGGGCGGCTTCGGGGGCCTGCCGCAGGCCCCGCCGGACGACACCGGCGAGGCTCTGGGCCTGCCGGCATCCCGGCTCACCCTCACCCTCGGCTTCGGTCCGGGCCTCTTCGCCAAGGACCGGTTCGGTCTGGAGGGTCGGCGCCCCGACGCGCTGGTCGACCTGGAGGCGTTCCCCGGCGACAACCTCGACCCGGCCCGCTCGGGCGGCGACCTGTGCGTCCAGGCGTGCGCCGACGACCCGCAGGTCGCCGTGCACGCGATCCGGCAGCTGGCCCGCATCGGCTTCGGCCGGGTCGCGGTGCGCTGGTCGCAGCTCGGCTTCGGCAAGACCTCCTCGACCACCCCGGAGGAGCAGACCCCGCGCAACATGATGGGCTTCAAGGACGGCACCCGGAACATCGCCGGCACCGACACCGCAGCCCTGGAGAAGCACGTCTGGGTCGGCGCCGGCGACGGCGGTGGCGGCGGTGGCTGGATGACCGGCGGCTCGTACCTGGTCGCCCGGCGCATCCGGATGAACATCGAGACCTGGGACCGCACCTCGCTCCAGGAGCAGGAGGACATCTTCGGCCGCGACAAGGGCGAGGGCGCCCCCGTCGGCAAGTCCAAGGAGCGCGACGAGCCGTTCCTCAAGGCGATGAAGCCGCAGGCGCACGTCCGCCTCGCGCACCCGGACTCCAACGCCGGAGCGACGATCCTGCGCCGCGGCTACTCCTTCACCGACGGCACGGACGGTCTGGGCCGGCTCGACGCGGGCCTGTTCTTCCTCGCCTACCAGCGGGACGTCCGCACGGGCTTCGTCCCGATCCAGCGCAATCTGGCACGCCACGACGTGCTCAACGAATACATCCAGCACGTGGGTTCGGCCGTCTTCGCCGTCCCGCCGGGCGTCCGCGACACGGACGACTGGTGGGGCCGGACGCTGTTCGCGTAAGCACCCGCCGGAGAGGAAGAACCGCCGTGTTCGGCAACTATCTGATCGGCCTGCGCGAGGGGCTCGAAGCCAGCCTGGTCGTCTGCATCCTGGTGGCGTACCTGGTCAAGACCGACCGCCGGGACGCGCTGCGTCCGGTGTGGAGCGGCATCGCCATCGCCTGCGGGATCTCGCTGGCCTTCGGCGCCCTGCTCGAATTCGGCACCCAGGAGCTGACCTTCGAGGCGCAGGAGCTGCTGGGCGGCACCTTGTCGATCATCTCCGTGGGCCTGGTGACCTGGATGGTCTTCTGGATGAAGCGCACCGCGCAGCACCTGAGGGCGGAGCTGCACGGCAAGCTCGACGCGGCGCTGGCCATGGGCACCGGCGCGCTGGTCGCCACCGCCTTCCTCGCGGTGGGCCGCGAGGGCCTGGAGACCGCGCTGTTCGTGTGGGCGTCGGTACGGGCCAGCGGCGAGGGCTCCTCGGCGCCGCTGTTCGGAGTGCTGCTGGGCATCGCGACGGCGATCGTGCTGGGCTGGCTGTTCTACCGGGGCGCGCTGAGGATCAACCTGGCGAGGTTCTTCACGTGGACGGGCGGCATGCTGGTGGTCGTGGCCGCGGGCGTCCTCGCGTACGGGGTCCACGACCTCCAGGAGGCCCGCTTCCTGGGCGGCCTGGGGAACAG
The DNA here is from genome assembly GCF_042716505.1 of Streptomyces sp. NPDC058674. Taxonomy (NCBI): domain Bacteria; kingdom Bacillati; phylum Actinomycetota; class Actinomycetes; order Kitasatosporales; family Streptomycetaceae; genus Streptomyces; species Streptomyces sp. NPDC058674. The sequence continues at coordinate 26,359 of NZ_JBHXSC010000045.1, read as the reverse complement.
GGCCTTCGACATCAGCTCCACCGTCCCGCCGGACAGCTGGTACGGGACCCTGCTCAAGGGCGTGTTCAACTTCCAGCCGGACCCGACCGTGCTCCAGCTGACCGTGTGGGCGCTGTACCTGGTCCCGGTGCTGTTCCTGTTCCTGGCGGGCCCGCGCCGCCCGGCCGCCCCGGCCACGCCGGCCGCCCCGACGGCTCCGCCCGCGCCGACCCGGGGCGGGGGCGCGGCGCAGGGCGGCTGACCCGCGGCCTTGCGTCCCGGCGTCAGGGGATTCGCACGCCCGCGCCGCCGACCCGTACCCGCGGGTCCCCGGCACGCAGCTCCACCGTGAGCACCCCCGGGCGTCCCATGTCCTCGCCCTGGTGCAGGGTCAGCACCGCGTCCTGCGGGACCAGCCCCAGCTCCCGGAGGTACGCGCCGAACGCCGCCGCCGCGGCGCCCGTGGCGGGGTCCTCGACGACGCCGCCGACCGGGAACGGGTCCCGTACGTGGAACTGCGCCGGCCCCGCCCGGTGCGCCAGCTGCACCGTGGTGAGGTCCAGGCGCCGCATCAGGGCCTCCAGCCGGGCGAAGTCGTAGGCGAGGTCCGCGAGTCGGTCGCGGGTGGCGGCGCCGAGCACCAGGTGCCGGGCTCCGGCGTAGGCGATCCTCGGCGGGAACTGCGGATCGAGGTCCGCCGCCGGCCAGTCCAGTGCGGCCAGTGCCTCGGCGAGGTCGGCGTCCGCGATCTCCTCGATGTGCGGCTCGACGCTGGTGAGCACGGCCCGCAGCCGTCCGCCCTCGGAGGCCACCGAGACCGGTACGGTCCCCGCCCTGGTGGCGAAGAGCAGCTCCCCCGGGCCGATCCGCTCGGCCAGCGCGACGGCGGTGGCCACCGTGGCGTGCCCGCAGAAGGGGACCTCGGCCTTCGGGCTGAAGTAGCGGACGGTGAAGGCCCGGCCGGCCTCGCCGCCGAGGCCCTGCGGGGGCGGGGTCAGGAAGGCCGTCTCGCTGTAGCCCAGCCCGGCGGCGATCTCCAGCATCGCGTCGTCGTCCAGCCCGGCCGCGTCGAGCACGACTCCGGCGGGGTTGCCGCCCGCCGGATCGTCGGAGAAGGCGGTGTAGCGCAGTACGTCGGTCGTCATGCCCGGCTCAACCGCTCCCGCCCGCACGCCATTCCCGGTGCCCGGCCCCGGAACCGGGGCCCGCAACCGGGCCGGCCGGCGGGCCCCTCCTCAGCCGCGCCCGACGTACGGCATGTTCGTCGCCATCACCGTCGCGAACTGCACGTTCGCGCCCAGCGGGAGCTCCGCCATGTGCAGCACCGTGCGGGCCACGTCGGCCGCGTCCATCACCGGCTCCACGGCGAGCAGTCCGCTGGCCTGCAGGATGCCCGTCTGCATCCGCTCCGTCATCTCGGTCGCGGCGTTGCCGATGTCGATCTGCCCGCAGGCGATGCGGTACGGACGGCCGTCCAGCGACAGCGACTTCGTCAGGCCGGTCACCGCGTGCTTGGTGGCCGTGTAGGCGATGGAGTGCGGGCGCGGGACGTGCGCGGAGAGGGAGCCGTTGTTGATGATCCGGCCGCCCTGCGGGTCCTGCTCCTTCATCTGGCGGAACGCCGCCTGGGCGCAGAGGAAGGCGCCGGTCAGGTTGACGTCGACGACCGACCGCCAGGCCTCGTAGCCGAGGTCCTCCACGGGAACCCCGCCGGGGCCGAAGGTGCCGGCGTTGTTGAAGAGGAGGTCGAGTCGCCCGTACCGCTTCCGAACCGACTCGAACAGCGCAGTCACCTCGTGCGGATCGCTCACGTCCGCCCGGACGGGGAGCACGTCCGCACCGGGCCCGGCCGAGCGGGCCGTCTCCTCCAGCGGCTCGGTCCGGCGGCCCGCCACGGCCACGGCCCAGCCGGCCGCCGCCAGGGCCAGCGCCACGGAGCGGCCGATGCCGGAGCCGGCCCCGGTCACCACGGCGGTCTTCTTCCCACGTTCGTTCATGGGGCCGCAGGGTACGTCACGGCGGGCAGCGGCCCCCGGGCGTTCCGACAGCTGAGAGCATGGGTCGGTCAGGGGTGAACAAGGAAGACGAGAAGACTGGAGTCCCGCATGTCGGAGAGCGGCCGCGCGACGGCCCCCGCGCACGGTTCGTCACCCGGATCCCCCTCCGCCGGAGCGTCACCCGGTTCCACCCCCGCCACCGCAGCCGCCGCGCCCCTGACGGCAGCCCGCCGCACCGGGCTGCTGGTCACCTTCATCCTCGGCGGGCTGACCGCCCTCCCGCCGCTGTCGATGGACATGTACCTCCCGGCGCTGCCCGCGGTCACCACGGCCCTGCACAGCCCGGCCGCCACCGTCCAGCTCACCCTCACGGCCTGCCTCGCCGGCATGGCGCTGGGCCAGCTCGTCATCGGCCCGATGAGCGACAGGTGGGGCCGCCGCCGGCCGCTGCTCGCCGGCATGGTCGTCTACGTCCTCGCGACCGCGATCTGCGCCCTCGCCCCGAGCGCCGAGCTGCTGATCGCCTTCCGCCTGCTCCAGGGCCTGGCCGGCGCGGCCGCGATCGTCATCGCCCGGGCCGTCGTGCGCGACCTGTACGACGGCGTCGAGATGGCCCGCTTCTTCTCCAGCCTGATGCTCATATCCGGCGTCGCCCCGATCATCGCCCCGCTGATCGGCGGCCAGGTGCTCCGCTTCTCCGACTGGCGAGGGGTGTTCGTCGTCCTGACCGCCGTCGGCGTCGTGCTCACCCTGGTGGTCTGGCGCAGGCTGGACGAGACCCTGCCCGCCGAGCGCCGCCACACCGGCGGGGTCGGCTCCGCGCTGCGCACCATGCGCGGGCTGCTCGGCGACCGCGTCTTCGCCGGCTACACCCTGGCCGGCGGCTTCGCCTTCGCGGTGCTGTTCTCCTACATCTCCGCCTCCCCCTTCGTCGTGCAGGAGATCTACGGCGCTTCGCCCCAGGCCTTCAGCCTGCTCTTCGGCGTCAACTCCGTCGGCCTGATCATCGTGGGCCAGATCAACGGCAAGCTGCTGGTCGGCCGGGTCAGCCTGGACAAGGCCCTGGCGGTCGGCCTCGGGACCATCACGGTCGCCTCGGTGGCCCTGCTGCTGATGTCGACCGGCGTGTTCGGGAAGGTCGGGCTGGTCCCGATCGCCGCGGGACTGTTCGTACTGATGTCGGCGATGGGCCTGGTGCTGCCGAACACCAACGCGCAGGCGCTGATGCGGACCCCGCACGCCGCCGGTTCGGCCTCGGCGCTGCTCGGCACCTCCTCCTTCCTGGTCGGGGCGATCGCCTCCCCGCTGGTCGGGATCGCGGGGGAGGACACGGCGGTGCCGATGGCGGTGGTGCAGCTGGCCTGCTCGCTGCTGTCCGTGGGCTGCTTCCTCGGGATGTGCCGCCCGTGGCAGAACCGCGAGCCGAAGGCGGCGTAGCTCCCGGCGCCCGCGGACCGGGGCCCGGTGGGGGCGCCGTAAACTTCGCGGGTGAACGCCTTCGCCCCCACCACCGCCGAGACCCTCCGCAGCGCGCTCGGCGGGCTGCTCGAAGGGCTTCCGCCGAAGCAGGCCTCGGCCGCCGTCGAGCGGCTCATCGCCAGCTACCGGGGAGAGATCCCGACCGACGTGCCCGTCCTGCGCGACCGCTCCGACGTGGTGGCGTACGCGGCCTACCGGATGCCCGCCACCTTCGAGGCCGTACGGTCCGCCCTGGACGCCTTCGCGGAGGCGGCGCCCGGCTGGGCTCCGGCCTCGCACGTGGACGTGGGCGGCGGGACGGGCGCAGCGACCTGGGCGGTGGACGCCACCTGGGACGGACCGCGCACGACGACCGTGCTGGACTGGGCGGAGCCCGCCCTGGCACTGGGCCGGGAACTGGCGGGCGCCTCCACCTCGCAGGTGCTGCGCGGGGCGGGGTGGCAGCGGACCGTCATCGGCTCCGGACTGGTCCTGCCCGACGCCGATCTGGTGACGGTCTCGTACGTGCTGGGCGAGCTGACCCCGCAGGCGCGGACCGCGGTGGTCGCCGAGGCGGCGCGGGCCGGACGGGCCGTGGTGCTGATCGAGCCGGGCACGCCGGAGGGCTACCTGCGCATCCGCGAGGCCCGCGAGCAGCTGATCGCGGCCGGACTGCGGGTCGCCGCCCCGTGCCCGCACGACGGCACCTGCCCGATCGAGGTCGGCCAGGACTGGTGCCACTTCTCGGCGCGGGTCAGCCGGTCCTCCCTGCACCGGCAGGTCAAGGGCGGCTCACTGGCGTACGAGGACGAGAAGTTCAGCTACGTCGCGGCGACCCGCTTCCCGGTGGAGCCGGCCCCCTCGCGGATCACGCGGAGGCCGCAGATCCGCAAGGGGCTGGTGCTGCTGGAGCTCTGCGGTCCCCAGGACCGCGACCCGGCCGGCCTGACCCGGGCCACCGTGACGAAGCGCCACGGTGACCTCTACAAGGCGGCGCGGGACGCCGACTGGGGCCAGGCCTGGCCGCCCTCCGAGTCCGAGGAGGGCTAGGGCCGGGCTAGGGCCGCAGCTCCTGAGTGCAGCACTTCACGCTGCCGCCCCCCTTGAGCAGCTCCCCCAGGTCCATCGGGACCGGCTCGAAACCCCGGTCCCGCAGCGGTCGCAGCAGACCGGTGGCCGCCTGCGGGAGCAGGACGTGCCGCCCGTCCGACACGGCGTTCAGGCCGAGCGCCGCCGCGTCCTGGGCGTCGGCGATCAGGGCGTCGGGGAAGAGGCGCCGCAGCACGGCGCGGCTCCCCGGCGAGAAGGCGTCCGGGTAGTACATGACCTCGTCGCCGTCGAGGACGCTGAGCGCCGTGTCCAGGTGGTAGTAGCGCGGGTCCACCAGGTCGAGGCCGATGACCGGGCGGCCGAAGAACTCCTGGGCCTCGTCGTGCGAGAGCGGGCTGGAGCGGAAGCCCCGGCCGGCCAGGAGGTAGTTCGCGGTGACGGCGAAGTCGCCCTCCCCTTCGTTGACGTGGGCCGGCTCGTGGACGTCCCGGTACCCGTGGGAGCGGAACCAGTCGAGGTGGATCGCCGCCTCGGCCGAGCGTTCCGGGTAGGCGAACCGGGCGCCGAGCACCCGGCCGTCGACGACCAGGGCGCCGTTCGCCGCGAAGACCATGTCGGGCAGCGCGGGGTCCGGTTCGAGGGTCTCGACGATGTGGCCCAGGGAGCGGTAGCGGTCCCTGAGGTCCTCCCACTGGGCTTGGGCGAGGGGCAGGTCCACCGGTTTCGTGGGGTCCATCCACGGATTGATGGAGTAGGTGACCTTGAAGTGTGCGGGTGGGCACATCAGGTAGCGCCGGGGTGTGGCGTCTCTGCGCAAAGAAGGCTCCTCACGACGTGCACGACCCGCGACGGGTGGCGGGCCGTGGAGAGAATCGTCTCTCCTCGGCGGGGCGGCGCGCAGTGATCTGATCGGGTGGTTTAGGGGAACGGCAAAAGACGAGACGTATCGGGTTGGTACGTTCTCGGCATGACCAGGACCCCAGACGCCACCCGCCGCAGCGACCGCTCACGGCGGGCCATCCTCGACGCCGCACTGGCCCTCGTCGGGGAGGTCGGCTACAACCGGCTGACGATCGAGGCCATCGCCGCCCGCGCCGGGGTCGGCAAGCAGACCATCTACCGCTGGTGGCCCTCGAAGGCCGCGGTCCTCCTCGACGCGTCGCTGTCCCTCGCCGGGGAGGCGGAGGCCGGGGGCGGCTGGACCGGCTTCCCCGACACCGGGGACCTCGCGGCCGACCTGAAGGCCGTGCTGCGGGCCACGGTGGACGAGTTCAACGACGAGAAGTACGAGGCGCCCGCGCGCGCCCTGGCGGCCGCGGGGGCCACCGACCCCGCGCTCGGCGCCCGCTTCACCGAGCAGCTCCTGGAACCCCAGCTCGCCCTCTACGAGGCGCGGTTGCGCACGGCGCGGGACGCGGGCCTGCTGGCGCCGGACACCGATCTGCGCCTGACGGTGGAGATGCTGCTCGGGCCGCTGACGTACCGCTGGCTGATGCGCCTGGCGCCGCTCACGCACGCGTACACCGACGCTCTCGTGGACCGGGTGCTGGGCGGGGTGTCAAACGTCACCGTGGACTGAGCAGCCGCGGCCCGACGACCGGCCGGGAACATATGGCCGAATTCTATGGTTATGTGGGGGCTGCCCCCTCCCGTCCCCCGACCCCCCGGTTGGGGAGACCGGTCACCCGGGGCGCAGGATGGTGGGACGATGTGAGGGTCTTCCGGGGCAACGGTTTGGTGAGGGGATAGATGGGGTCTGAGTCCGGCCGCGTCACGCGCGGCGAGCAGAGCAGGATTTCCCAGTGGCTGCGCCGGCGGCAGAAACCCACCGCCGAGGATCCCGGCCGCGAGCGCGAAGCGCTGCTCCTGGCCTTCGCCGCCGCGGGCATGCCGCTCGCTCCCGCCGCCCATCCCGTCGGCTACCGGTGCTCGTGCGACCGGGTCGGCTGTCCGACGCCCGCGCGCCACCCCGTCTCCTTCGCCTGGCAGACCCAGTCCACGACCGACCGCGCACAGGTCGAGCGCTGGGCGCGCAACGAGCCCCAGGCCAACTTCATCACCGCGACGGGCATGGTCCACGACGTGCTCGACGTCCCCCTCGAAGCGGGAACGGGCGCACTCGCCCGCCTGCTGGACGCCGGGATCGAGGTCGGCCCGGTCGCCGAGTCGGGCGGCACCGGAGACCAGGCCCGGATGCTCTTCTTCACGGCCACCCGCGGCACCCCCGAGGACGAGGACGAGTGGTGGCCCTGCGAACTGGACTGCCACCCCGAGACGATGGACGAGCACCCGGGCCTGCGCTGGCACTGCCGGGGCAGCTACGTCCTGGTCCCGCCGGCCGCCCTGCCCGGTGACCAGGCGGTGACCTGGCTCCGCGGCACGGAGCACCCCCTGCCGGACCCCCTGACCCTGCTCGAAACCCTCACGGACGCCTGCGCCCAGTACGCGGGCTCGTCCGAGCACGCCCCTTCGGCGGTCGCCTGGCCCCTGGGCCGCTGAACGGCGTCCCGGCCGGGAGCGCGGCCCCGGGCCGGAACCGGCCGCGGACCGGCCCGGGGCCGCGGGCGGTTCGGGCTCGGTGGTGCGCCCGGGGCCAGTGGTGGACCTCAGTGGTGGATCTGGGTCACGACCACGTCGAGGGACCAGGCCCTGCCCGCCTTCGCCGGGGCGTGCGCCTCGACGGTGTAGCCCAGGTCCCGCAGGGCCCCGACCAGTTCGGCGGGCCCGGCCGGCACCGCGCCGGCCAGCAGCAGGTCCCGTACCAGCCGGCCCTTCGTCGCCTTGTTGAAGTGGCTCACGACCGACCGCTTCTCCACCCCGTCGACCATCTGCGCGTGCAGGACCCGTACGGTCGCGGTCCGCCCCGCCGGCTCGCCCTTCGGCTTCCAGGCGGACGCGTACGCCGACGAGCGCAGGTCCAGCACCAGCCCGTCCCCCGCCGCCTGCGGCAGCACCTCGGCCATCGGCCCGCGCCAGTACGCGGCGAGCGCCCCCAGGGCCGGCAGCTTCACACCCATCGAGCAGCGGTAGGACGGGATCCGGTCGGTCACCCGCACCGCACCCCACAGTCCCGAGAAGACCAGCAGCGCGTCGTCGGCGAGCTTGCGCGCCTGCGGCGTCAGACCGTCCAGGTCCAGGGCGTCGTACAGCACCCCGGTGTAGACCTCGCCGGCCGGACGGGCCGCCGCCGAGCGCAGCGCAGCGTTCTTCGCGACCTCGCCGCGCAGCCCCTCGCTCAGTCCCAGCACCTCCCGCGCCGCGAGCTCGTCGCCGGTGCACAGCGCGACGAGTTCCTCCAGCACCGCCGCACGGGCCGGGGCCAGTCCCGGCAGCGACAGGTCCTGCGGCTTCAGCGGTGCGCCGGAGCCGCCGGCGGCCTTTCCCTCGGACGGCGGCAGCAGCACGAGCACGGTGGTTCTCCTTCGGTACGACACGGCGCAGGGGATGCGGCCCCGGAGCCAGGGTAGACGGCTCCCGGATCGCGGACGTCCGGCGTCCGGCACGGGACGGGGGCCGCCCGATCCCCGGATCGCGCCGAAAAGACCTAGGCTCGGTCCATGCCACGCCGTCGTATGCACATGACCGGCGCAGACGGGGCTGCCCTGCGGGCCGCGCTGCGCGAACTGCGGACGAAGCTGGAGGTGCCGGGGGAGTTCCCGGCCGAGGTCCTGGCCGAGGCGCAGCGGGCCGCCCGCGCGCCCCGGCTGCCGGAGCTCGACGCCACCGACCTCCCCCTCTTCACCATCGACCCCCCGGGCTCCGTCGACCTCGACCAGGCCGTGCACCTGGCGGTACGCCCCTCCGGCGGCTACCGCGTGCACTACGCCATCGCCGACGTCGCCGCCTTCGTCCGCCCCGGCGGCGCCGTCGACGCCGAGGCCCACCGGCGCGTCAGCACCCTGTACTTCCCCGACGGCAAGGTCCCGCTGCACCCGGCCGTGCTCTCCGAGGGGCCGGCCAGCCTGCTCCCGGACCAGACCTGCCCGGCCCTGCTGTGGCGCTTCGACCTGGACGGCGACGGCCGGGTCGAGACGGTCGACGTCCGCCGCGCCCTCGTCCGCAGCCGCGCCAGGCTCGACTACGAAGGGGTGCAGCGGGCCGTCGACACGGGCACCGCCGAAGAGCCCCTCGCCCTGCTCCGGGACATCGGCCGGCTGCGGGAGGCCCTGGAGCGCGAGCGCGGCGGCATCTCCCTGAACGTCCCCGAGCAGGAGATCGTCGAGCACGACGGGACCTACCGCCTCGACTACCGGGCCCCCCTGCCCGCCGAAGGCTGGAACGCCCAGATCTCCCTGATGACCGGCATGGCCGCCGCCGATCTGATGCTCGGCGCCGGAACCGGCATCCTGCGCACCCTGCCCACCGCCCCCGACGGCGCCGTCGGCCGGCTCCGGCGCGCGGCCGGGGCCCTGCGCATCGAGTGGCCGCACCACGTCCCGTACGCCGAACTGCTCCACTCCCTCGATCCGCACCGCCCGGCCCACGCGGCCTTCCTCCAGGAGTGCACCACCCTGCTGCGCGGCGCGGGCTACACCGTCTTCACCGGCGGCGACCTCCCCGAACCCGCGGTCCACGCCGCGGTCGCCGCCCCGTACACCCATGCCACGGCGCCGCTGCGCCGGCTCGTGGACCGCTACAGCGGCGAACTGTGCGTGGCCGCGGCCGCGGGGGCCGAGCCGCCGCAGTGGGCGGTGTCGGCGCTGGCCGCCCTGCCCCGGGAGATGGCCGAGGGCACCCGGCTGGCGAACACCGCCGAGCGGGAGTCCGTCGACCTGGTCGAGGCCGCCGTGCTGAAGGACCGCGTCGGGGAGACCTTCGACGCCGTGGTGGTCGACGTCAAGGACGGCGAACCGCAGGTCGGCACCGTCCACTTGGAGGACCCCGCGGTGGTGGGCCGCGTCCGCTCCACCGGGCGGGAACTCCCCCTGGGCGAACGGCTCCGGGTCCGGCTGGCGGAGGCGGACCCGGGCACGTCGAAGGTACTGTTCGCCCCCGCCTGACCGCTCACGCACCAGGCGGGGGCCGGAGCGCGCCGACCAGCGCGCGCGGGTCGTCAGCGTGGAAGCGGATCGTACGGGCCTCTCCCCGGCCGCCGAGCGGACGGCTGAAGGGGAGCGGCCGGCTCAGCTCCAGGGTCACGGAGGTCTGGCTGCCCACGCCCAGGTCGAGCACCCCGTCCCCGGAGAGCGTGACGGGGCGGCCCTCGGGAAAGCGGCGGTCGACCCGGACCGAGGCCACCGCATCCGGCGGGACGTCGAGGTCGAAGAGGACTCCGTAGCGGATCCGCACGGAGCCGTCCGGACGCACGACGTGCGGCCGCGTGACGCAGGCGGCGTGCAGGGCGAGGACGAGCAGGACACCGTACAGGTCGAGCACCAGGACCACCCGGTGGACCGCCGGCCAGGGGATGAGGAGGGCCAGGACCACCGTCTCGACCACCGACACGAAGAGCAGCCCGTACATCATCGCCGTCTGCGGTCCGGTGTACGCGGCGGTCAGGTCCCCCGGCTGCACCCCATGCTGGCCGCGGCGTACCCACCGCCCCAGGGAGGCGGCGGCGCGCAGCTCGTGGCGGAGCAGGCTGCGCACGGCCACCGGCACCGCCTGCCGTACGGCCGACCGCCGCGCCCCGCTGCGGTCCGCGCCCCCGGCACGCGCGGCGGCGTACAGGGAGCGCAGCACATGGGCCTCCAGCAGCAGCACGGCGAGCACCAAGGCCTCGGCGCCCGCCAGTGCCCAGCCTGGCGGCCGGGCCCCGGCCGCCAGGCAGAGCGCGAGGGCCAGCTCCCCCGGCAGGACGGCGGCCGCTGCGATCCGCGCCGCCCGTACGCCCTTCGACGGTGCGGCCCCTGATGCTGCGCCCCTCATCCCCGGCCCCTCTCCATGAACGCCTCCATGAGCCGGCGTACGACCTCCGCCTGCGCGGGGGCGTACTCGGCCAGCAGTGCCTCCTTGAACCCGGCCACCACCACCCCGTCGGCGGGGACCGCGGCGAACAGCTCGTCGGGGACGGCTGCCAGCAGGTCCGCGGCAAGGGGGGAGATCCGCGGATCGTCGGTGGGTGCTCCGGCGAGCGCGTCGAGGCGCTCGTACAGCGCGAGCATCGCGGGGTCGGCGGCCAGCGTTCCGAGCACCCCGTAGACCTCTCGGCCGCCGGCGTCGGAGGCGTCGAGCAGGGTGAGGTACTCGCGGTCCAGCGCCGCACTCGGCGAGTCCGTCTCGGGGGCCCGTGCCAGCAGGGCGGCGAGGGCGGGCGAGAGGGGGCCGTTCCCACCGGCCGGCTCCGCGAGCAGCGCGGCCAGCCGGAGCCGGCGTTCCCGGATCGCGGCCTCCTGGCGTGCCAGGTCTGCGTCCAGCTCCGCCAGTACGTCGGCCGGCTCGCGCCTGGCGTCGTCCGCGAGCATGTCGCGCACTTCGTCGAGGCCGAGCCCGAGTTCGGTGAGTCGGCGCACGCGGGCGAGCAGCACGGCGTCGCGGATCCCGTAGGCCCGGTATCCGTTGGGGCGCCGCTCCGGTTCCGGCAGCAGCCCGACATGGTGGTAGTGCCGGATCGCCCGGGTGGTGAGCCCGACGAGCGCGGCGATCTCTCCGATCCGCATGGGCCCAGTAGAAACCCTGCCGCTGCGTCAAGGTCAAGGGACGGTCCGGCCCCGGGTAGCATGGTCGGCACGACAGACGAGTCGGCCGGGCGGCCGCGTCGGGGTCCCAGGATCCCGCCGAGGAACGTCCGGGCTCCACAGGGCAGGGTGGTGGGTAACGCCCACCCGGGGTGACCCGCGGGACAGTGCCACAGAAAACAGACCGCCGGGGGCTTCGGCCCTCGGTAAGGGTGAAACGGTGGTGTAAGAGACCACCAGCGCCTGGGGTGACCCAGGCGGCTAGGTAAACCCCACCCGGAGCAAGGTCAAGAGGATCCGTCTCCGGACGGATCTGCGCGGACGTTCGAGGGCTGCCCGCCCGAGTCCGCGGGTAGACCGCACGAGGCCGGCGGCAACGCCGGTCCTAGATGGATGGCCGTCTCCCCGGCGACCGCGAGGTCTCCGGGAGACAGAACCCGGCGTACAGGCCGGCTCGTCTGTCGTCGCAGACGCGAGAACCCCCGCCCGGTGGGCGGGGGTTCTCCTGTTCCCGGCGGCGGCCGTCCGCCGCGCGGGCGGACGCGCCGGGTCAGCGCAGGTGCGCCGTGTCGTTGAGCAGCCGGACCGAGGCGTTGCCGTCCGCGTAGTAGGCCACCGCCGACAGCGAGGCGGCCGAGAGCTCCATGCGGAACAGCGACTCCGGCGGGGCGCCCAGGGCGAGGCGGACCAGGATCTTCACCGGGGTCACGTGCGTGACCAGCAGGACCGTGCGGCCCGCGTGGGCCGCGAGCAGCCGGTCGCGGGTCGCGGAGATCCGGCGGGTGGCGGTCGCGAAGCTCTCGCCGCCACCGGTGGGAGCCGCCCTAGGGGAGTCCAGCCAGGCCTGGAGGTCGTCCGGGAAGCGCTCCCGCACCTCGGCGAAGGTCAGGCCCTCCCAGGCGCCGAAGTCCACCTCGCGCAGGCCCTCTTCGACCGTCACGGTGAGCCCGAGGCGGTCCGCGACGGCGCGGGCGGTCTCCCGGCAGCGGCGCAGCGGGGAGCTGACCACGGCCTGGACGGTGCCGCGTGCGGCGAGCGCCTCGGCGACGGCTGCGGCCTGGCGGTGGCCGGTGGGAGACAGCTCGGGGTCGGAGCCGCCGCTGCCGGAGAAGCGCTTCTGCGGGGTGAGGGCGGTCTCGCCGTGGCGCAGCAGCACGAAGGTGGCGGGGGCGCCCATGTCGGGCCCCCAGCCGGGGGCCGCCGCGGCCCCGGTTCCGGTGGCCGTGGCCACGCCCGCGTCGCCCGCCGTGCCCGCGCCGGTCACCGTTGCGGAGCCGGCCGTCGTGCCCGTGCCCGTGTTCGTGAGCGTTGCGGAGCCGGTCGCCGTGCCCGTCGCCGTGCCGAGGTCGGTCGCCGTGCCGGTCTCGGCCGCCGTGGCCGTCGCCGCGCCGGAGCCCGTCGCCGTGCCCGTGGCGGCCGGGGGCTGCGCCGGGGTCTCCACCGGCGTCTGGGTGTCGGCGTCGAGGCAGGGTTCGATCGTGGGCGCCGTGGCCGGGGCGGCCACCGCCGCCGCCGGGGCGTCCGGTACGGCTTCGGTCTGCGCGAACAGCGTGTCCGCCGCCGCCCGCTGGGCCGCGGCCCGCTCCTGCGCGGCGCCGTGCCCGGCGCCGCCCGCCCGCGCTCCCGACCCGGCGGCGAGCGCTGCCCGGACCGCGGCGGCGCCCGCCGCCGCGTCCCCCGGGGGGCCCGACGGCGGGACCGCGAGCGCACGGGCGGCGCCCCGGTCGAAGACGGCCGTGGAGTCCGAGGGCTGCCACGGCCGGCCGCGCTTGCCCGCGTCCATCGCCTCGTTGGCGAGCCGGTCCGCGTGCTTGTTCTTCTCGCGCGGCATCCACTCGTACGTCACCTGCGCGCGCGGAAGGATCTTCGCGGCCTCCGCCGCGAGCGGCTTCATGTCGGGGTGCTTGATCTTCCAGCGGCCCGACATCTGCTCCACGACGAGCTTGGAGTCCATCCGGACCAGCACGACCGCGTCCTCGGCGAGCTCGCGCGCCGCCCGGAGCCCGGCGATCAGGCCCCGGTACTCCGCCACGTTGTTCGTCGCGACGCCGATGTACTCGGCGCGCTCGGCCAGCGTCTCGCCCGTCACCGGGTCGAGGACGACCGCGCCGTAGCCGGCGGGCCCCGGGTTGCCCCGGGAGCCGCCGTCCGCCTCCACGACAAACCGCGGCATCAGATGCCCGAGTCGGCCGTACGGACCAGGATGCGGCCGCAGTTCTCGTGGCGTACGACCTGGTTGCGCGCCGCGGCCTTGATCTCGTTGACCTCGGCCATGTCGAGCTCCAGGCGGCAGCCCTCGCAGCGGCGCTGGTAGAGGCGCGCGGCGCCGACCCCGCCCTGCTTGGCGCGGATCTTCTCGTACAGGGCCATCAGGTCGGTGGGCATGGAGCCGACGACGACCTCGCGGTCCTTGGTGATCTTGGCCACCTCGGCGTCGATCTCGGCCGTGGCCGCCTCGCGGCGCGCGGTGGCGTCGGCGACCTCGCCCTCCAGGGCGGTCACCCGCCCGGTCAGCGCGGCGACCCGCTCGGTCGACGCCTCCAGGCGCTCCATGACGTCGAGGACCACGTCCTCCAGGTCGCCCTGGCGCTTGGCGAGGGAGACGACCTCGTTCTGCAGGTTCGCCAGGTCGCGGGCGGAGACGCCGACGCCCGAGTCGAGCCGCTGCTGGTCGCGGGCCGCGCGCTGGCGCACCTGGTCCACGTCCTGCTCCGCCTTGGTCTGCTCGCGCGCGGTGTCGCTCGCCTGGGTCTGGGCGGCGACGAGCAGATCGCGCTGCTGCGTCAGGTCCTTGGTGAGCGCGTCGAGCTCGGCGTGCTCGGGCAGCGAGTTGAGCTTGTGGGCGAGCTGAGACAGCCGGACGTCGAGGTTCTGGACGTCGAGAAGTCGGATCTGGTCGGCGGGCTCGGCGTTCAGTTGGGGGCTCCAGGGAGAGAGGGGGTGGTCACGGACGGCGCGTGCGCCGTCCACGGGTCGGTGACCGTGCGCGAGACGTGGGTACGCAGACCCCAGCCGTGGCGCTCGGAGATCGCGTCGAGCTGCGCGGCGGCCTGCTCGCACCAGGGCCACTCGGTGGCCCAGTGGGCGGCGTCGACGAGGGCGAGCGGACTGCGCTCGCGGGCCTCGGACACCGGGTGGTGGCGCAGGTCGGCGGTCAGGAAGGCGTCCACTCCGGCGGCCCTGACCTGCTCGAAGAGGCTGTCGCCGGAGCCTCCGCTGACGGCGACGGTGCGGATGACCGCCTCCGGGTCGCCGGCGACGCGGATGCCCTGCGCGGTGCGCGGCAGCCGGGCGGCGGCGCGGGCGGCGAACTCGCGCAGGGTCTCGGGATGGTCCAGCTCGCAGATCCGGCCGAGGCCGCGGCGGCCGTGCGGGTCGCTCGGGTCGGGCACCAGCGGTCCGGTGACCCGCAGGTCCAGGGCGCCGGCGAGGGCGTCGGAGACACCGGGGTCGGCGCTGTCGGCGTTGGTGTGGGCGACGTGCAGCGCGATGTCGTTCTTGATCAGCGTGTGCACGACGCGGCCCTTGAAGGTGCCGGCCTCGACGGTGGTCGTGCCGCGCAGGTACAGGGGGTGGTGGGTGACGATCAGGTCGGCGCCCAGCTTCAGCGCCTCGTCGGCGATCTCCTGCACGGGGTCCACGGCGAACAGGACCCGGGTGACCTCGGCGTCGGGGTCGCCGCAGACGGTGCCGACGGCGTCCCACTGCTCGGCCCGCGAGGGGGGCCAGAGGGCGTCCAGGGCGGCGATGACTTCAGAGAGGCGGGGCACGGGTCAAGGCTACCGTCCGTCGCGACCGGCCCCGGGCCCGCCGGCCCCCGGAACCTGGCACCCGGGGAGACGACGGGGGCGTCGGCGCACCGCCGCCGCCGCGCAGGGGCGCGCGCGGCCCGCTGCGCGGGGAGGAACGCCCCGGTTTCGCACAGCACAATCACCTCCGCCGCCGCAACGGAATCACGGAGCGGCCCCCCGTACGTGTGAAGCGGGCCGGGTGGTGTTGTTCGGCGTGAGCTGCGAAAACTAGCTTCCTCACCGGAGGTGACGCACGGATGACTGTCTGTGCCATCGAAATGACGACCACCGACCCGTTCACGATCACGGCGGACGGGTCGTACGCCGCCCGGCTCGCCGGGAACGGGGACGCCCGGTACGTGGAGCGCTGGACCCTCGCCGGACCCGAGGCGTACGCGGTGCCCCTGCCGCTCGCGCAGCCCGAGGAGGCCGACAGCGAGGTGCTGCCGCTGGCCGACGGGCGGGTGCTCATCCACCGGCGGGTGGCGGAGCGGCACTCCTTCGCCCTGCTGTACCCGACCGGCGCCGCGGCCGGCCCGCGCACCGGCGAGCTCCAGCTGGGCGCCGTGGACTGGGAGGAGGGCGTACTGGTCACCCTGCTGCCGCCGTCCCCGGACGGACACGCGGCCTTCGCGCTGGCGGCGTCCGACACCGGGACCACGGTCTGGCAGGTGGCCGGCCGCGCCTTCGGGCCGGAGCGGGTCGCCCGCCTCCCGGGGCGGTGCTCGGGCGGCGTCTGGCTGGACCGCACGGGGCGGCTGCTGGCCCTGGACCGCGAGCTGGACGGCACCGTCAAGGCCGTCGCCGTGGACCTGGGGCGCGGCGGGGTGTCCCCGCTGCTCCAGATCACGGACGACAGCGACGACCGCCTCCTGCTGGCCGACCCGGACAGCGGGCTGCTGCTCATCCGCTCGGACGCACCGGGCGTGCCGCGCCTGGGCTGGGGGGTGCTGGGCAGTTCCCTGCCGGTGCGCTTCCCCGAGTGCCTGCGGGCCGAGGGCCCCGCGGCCGTGCCCTTCGCCGTGCAGCCCGGGCAGGCGCTGATGCCGGAGAGCTGCGGTGTCGCGCTGCGGTCGGCCGAGGGCGGCCTGGTCCTGTGGCGCCCCGCCGACCGGCGCGTCTTCCGGCTCGGCGCCCCGGCGGGCTGGCTCGGCGGGGCGGGCCTGTGGAGTGCGCAGGGCCGCCTGCACCTCCCGTACGCGACGCCCGACGTGCCGTGCGGGATCGTCGGGTTGAGCCTGCCGGCCGCGCCCCCGCCGCCGGTCCGGCTGGACCCCTCGCCGCGGGCGGCGCGCCCGGTGCCGCTCCAGCAGGCTCCGCTGCGGTGACGCCGGGCGCGCGGGGCCTGCGCCGGTCCCGCCCGCCCGGCGCCGGTTCCGGTGCCGGTACCCGTCAGCCGTGCTTGAGGCCGAGGACCTCCGTCGCGGCGAAGGTCTCGTCCGCCGGGCGCGCCTCGTAGTGCGGGGTGAGGAGCTCGTCGAGCTCCTCGTAGGAGAAGGACTCCTTGGCGGTGTCGAACTTGGCGGCCACCTTGGGCCGTTCCATCACGGCCACGATCCCGCCGTGGACGACGAACAGCTGCCCGTTGACCCTGGCCGAGGCGGGCGAGGCCAGGTAGCCGACGAGCGGGGAGACGTGCTCGGGTGCGAGGGCGTCGAGCCTGCCCTCCTCGGGGACCTGGAAGCCGGCGAAGACGTCCTCGGTCATCCGGGTGCGGGCACGGGGGCAGATGGCATTGGCCGTCACCCCGTACTTGGCGAGGGCCAGGGCGGTGGAGGTGGTCAGGCCCACGATGCCGCCCTTGGCCGCCGCGTAGTTCGGCTGGCCGGCCGAGCCGCCGAGGAAGGCCTCGGAGGAGGTGTTGACGATCCGGCCGTAGACGGGGCCGCCCGCGGCCTTGGAGCGCTCCCGCCAGTGCGCGGACGCGAAGTGCGTGGTGTTGAAGTGGCCCTTGAGGTGGACGCGGATGACCGAGTCCCACTCCTGCTCCGACATCGAGAAGACCATCCGGTCGCGCAGGATGCCCGCGTTGTTGACCAGCACGTCGAGCTTCCCGAAGCGGGACACCGCCAGCTCGACCAGCTCGCGGGCCTGCTCGAAATCGGCCACGTCCCCCAGGTGCGCCACCGCCTGCCCGCCCGCCGCACGGATCTCGGCGGCCACCTCCTCGGCCGGTGCGGCCGAGGCCTCCCCGGAGCCGTCCCGGCCGCTCTGGCCGAAGTCGTTGACGACCACGCTCGCGCCGAGCCGAGCGAGTTCGACCGCCTCGGCCCGGCCCAGCCCGCGGCCGGCGCCGGTGACGATGGCGGAGAGTCCCTCAAGTGGCAGTGGCATCCGTACGGTTCCTCTCGAAACGGGTCAGAGTTCGATGCATGTGCGCAGGGCGGTACCGGTGCGCATCTGGTCGAGGGCGTCGTTGATCTCGGCGAGCTGGACCCGGTGCGTGATCAGGCTCTCCAGGTCCACGCGGCCGGCCCGCCACAGGGCGATGGTGCGCTCGTAGGAGCGGAGCACGTCGCCGCCCCCGTACATCGACGGCAGGATCCTCTTCTCGTCGAAGAACAGCGAGAACATGTCGATCTGGAAGGTGTCGTCCATGGCGCCCGCGCCGACCACGCACACGGTGCCGCCGCGCCGGGTCATCTTGTACGCGGTCTGCGCGGTGGCGGACTTGCCGACGACCTCGAAGACGTAGTCGAAGCCCTCGCCGCCGGTGATGCGGTTCCTGGCGTCGTCGAAGGCGTCCGGTGCGACCGCCTCGGAGGCCCCGAAGCGCAGGGCGGCCTCGCGCCGCGACGTCACCGGGTCGACGGCGACGATCTGGGCGGCGCCCTGGACCTTGGCGCCCTGGATGACGGAGATGCCGACGCCGCCGCAGCCGATGACGGCGACCGAGGAGCCCGCCTCCACCCCGGCGGTGTTGATGGCGGCGCCGAGCCCGGTGGTGACCCCGCAGCCGATCAGGGCGGCGATGTCGAAGGGCACGTCGTCGGGGATGGGTACGGCGCAGGCGGCGTCGACGACCAGCTCCTCGGCGAAGGTCCCGGTGGCCGCGAAGCCGAAGATGTCGCCGCCCGCGCGGCGGAAGTTGGGGGTGCCGGCGTTGACCAGGCTGGCCAGGCAGAGGTGGCCCTGGCCGCGCTTGCAGGACGGACAGGTGCCGCACGGCGGCAGCCAGCAGACGAGGACCCGGTCGCCCTGCTCCAGGTGCGTGACGCCGTCGCCGACGTCGGCGATGACCCCGGAGCCCTCGTGTCCCGGGACGAAGGGGGCGGGCTGCGGCAGGATGCCGTTCATCGCGGAGAGGTCGGAGTGGCACAGGCCGGTGGCCTTGATGCGGATCTTCACCTTGCCGGGGCCGAGGCCCACGGCCTCCATGTCGTCGACGACCTCGAGCTTGTCCTGGCCGATCTCGCTCTGCAGTGCTGCGCGCACGGTGCGGCTCCTTCTGTCGGTCTGTCTTACGCGTGTTCGACGACGGTGTCGGCGAGGACCGGCACGTCGTCCCGGTCTGCGGCGGTCACCGACACCAGGACGCGGCCGGGCTCCTGCCACATCCGGATGCGCAGCGTCTCGCCCGGGAAGACGATCCCCGCGAAGCGCGTGCGGTAGGCGCGGACCCGGGACACGTCCCCGTCCAGCGCCGTGTCGACGACGGCCTTGAGGGTCATCCCGTACGAGCACAGGCCGTGCAGGATCGGCCGGTCGAAGCCGGCCAGCTTGGCGAACTCCGGGTCGGCGTGCAGCGGGTTCCAGTCGCCGGAGAGCCGGTAGAGCAGCGCCTGCTCCTCGCGGATGGTCCGCTCCTCCGTACGGTCGGGTGCGCGCTCGGGCAGCTCCTCCCTGACGGAGGGCCCGCGCTCGCCGCCGAAGCCGCCTTCTCCCCGTACGAAGATCTGCGCGTCGCTGGTCCACAGGGGCCCGTCGGCGTCCGCGACCTCGGAGCGCAGGACGATGACGGCGGCCTTGCCCTTGTCGTAGAGGGCGGCGACCGTGGCGGTGCTGGTGGCCTCCCCCGTGACGGGGATGGGCCGGTGCAGCTCGATGGACTGGCCGCCGTGCAGGACGGCGGCGAGGTCCACGTCGATCCCGGGGGCGGCGAGTCCGCCCATCATGGCCATGCCGGCGCCGGCGACGGTCGCGAAGCTGGGCAGGACGTGGAGCCTGGACTCCAGGGTGTAGCGCAGCTCGTCGGGGTCGGTGGCGGGCAGGCCCGCGCCGAGGCCGAGGTGGTAGAGCTGGATGTCCTTGTGGTCCCAGGCGATGTCCCCCCGGCGGGGTTCGGCGGCGAGGGCCTTGGCGGCATCGATCGGCATGAGGATGCTGCTCCTATGTGTCTTTGGAAGACCTCGGTGCAGCCGTCCGCACCGTCGGCCGCACCGAGGTCGTATGCGGGGGCCGGTTCTAGAACGCGTTCTAGGCCCGGCCGGTGAGGGAATGTATAACGCACGCCCCTGCAGTTGGGAAGACTCCTGACTTCACGTCAGATAGGCTTTCCTCGTGGACGAAATGCCCGTGGAACACCGCCAGGCCCGCGCCCTACGGGTCCTGCTGGATCCGCAGAACCCGGCCCTGGCCTTCCAGCTCGGCCTCCAGCCGGACATCGAGGTCGTACGGGACCTGACGGCGCGGCCGGCGGTGGCGCTGGTGGAGGAGCTCACGGCCGTGAGCGCCCTGCTGGAGGACGATCCCGAGTGCCGGATCCTCGTCCTGACGGGCTCGGCCCACCCCGGCCTGCTGGACGCCTCGCTCACCGCGGGCGCGGCCGGGCTGGTCCTGCGCGACGGCCCGGTCGAAGACCTGGCGGACGCGATCCGCCGCGCCTCCATGGGCGAGACGGTGGTCGATCCGAGCCTGGGGTGAATCCTTTCGCAGGGGTCGCGCCTCTTGTGTGTACGTGCCGATGCCAAGGTCGGCACGTGACCTGGAGGTTGTCGTGATCACTGTTCTCGTGGGCACCGGCGCGCTCGTCCTGCTCTGCACGTGCGTCCTCGTACTGCGCCGTGGACGGGGCCGGACCCGTGGCTGACCGGACGGAATGGCCCGGCGAGGCCCTGATCGTCGCCGCGCAGGCCGGTGACCTCAACTCGCTCACCGCCCTGGTCGCCGGATCGCACCCGAACGTACGGCGCTTCGCGCACTCGCTGTGCGCGTCGCGTGAGGACGCCGAGGACGCGGCCCAGGAAGCCCTGATCATCCTGTACCGCAGGATCGGCATGCTGAGGGCGTCCGGGGCACTGGCGTCGTGGATGTTCCGCATCGTCCGCAACGAGTGCCTGCGCCGTGCCCGGCTGATGCCGCGGGAGCGGGCGCAGCTGCCCGAGGCCGCCGTGATGTCGGCCGAGGACGAGGTGCTGCAACGCCTGGAGGCGGGGCGGGTGGCGGAGGCGATCGCCGCGCTGCCTGCGGACCAGCGGCGCGTACTGATCCTGCGGGACGTCCAAGGCTTCAGCGGCCGGATGGCCGCGGAGGCCCTCGGGCTCAGCACGGCCGCAATGAAATCGCGGCTCCACCGGGCCCGCGCGACCGTCCAGCACACCCTGGGAGACCTTTATGCCCACCACTGACACCCCCTCCGCCGGCTTCGCGAGCGCGTCCGTGCCACGGCACCTGGCGCGCGGCGCGGTGGGCTTCGGCGCACTGGCTGCGTCCCTCGCCCTCCTCCCGGCCTTCGGCCCGGCTACCCTGCTCCTCGCACCGGTCGGCCTCGTCGCCCTGCGCGGCTGCCCGATGTGCTGGGCGATCGGCCTGGCCCAGACCGTCTCCCGGGGCCGGCTCCGCCGGGAGTGCGCAAACGGCCGCTGCGAACTGAAGCGCTGACGGCTTTCAGCCCCGCCGGGCAGGGGCCGGCGGCGTCACCTTCGGAGCAGGGTCACCACCGCCGCACCCCCCAGCCCGATGTTGTGGGCAAGGCCCACCCCCGCTCCGGCCACTTGCCGCGGCCCCGCCTCCCCCCGCAGCTGCCACACCAGCTCCGCCGCCTGCGCCAGCCCGGTCGCCCCCAGCGGGTGCCCCTTCGAGATCAGGCCCCCCGACGGGTTGACCACCCACCGCCCGCCGTACGTCGTCGCCCCGCTCTCCACCAGCTTCCCGGCGCCGCCGTCCCCGCACATCCCGAGCGCCTCGTACGTCAGCAGCTCGTTGATCGAGAAGCAGTCGTGCAGCTCCACGACGTCCACGTCCTCGATGCCGAGCCCCGAGGCCTCGTACACCTGCCGCGCCGCCGCGGCCGACATCGGCTTGCCGACCACGTCGATGCACGAGCCGGACGCGAAGGACTCCTCCGTGTCCGTCGTCATCGACTGCGCCACGATCTCGACCGCCCTGTCGTGCAGCCCGTGCCGCACCACGAACCGCTCCGAGACCACCAGCGCGGCCGCCGCCCCGTCCGAGGTGGGCGAGCACTGGAGCTTGGTCAGCGGGTCGTGGATGGGCTTCGCCGCCAGGATCTCCTCCACCGAGTACACGTCCTGGAACTGCGCGTTCGGGTTCCCGGCCGAGTGCCGGTGGTTCTTGGCGCCCACCGCCGCCAGTTGCGCGGCCGTGGTCCCGTACCGCTCCATGTGCTCGCGCGCCGCGTTCCCGAAGATCTGGGCGGTGGGCGGGGACATCTCGAAGCCGTGTCCGGCCGCCATGATCCCGTAGTGGCGGGCCACCGGCGAGGTCGCGAAGTCGCCGCCGTCGGCCCCGCCGCCCAGCGCGCCGCGCTTCATCTTCTCGAAGCCGAGCGCGAGCACGCAATCGCTGATCCCGCCCTCGACGAACTGCCGGGCCATCATCAGCGCCGTCGAGCCCGTCGCGCAGTTGTTGTTCACGTTGTAGACCGGGACCCCGCTCAGCCCCAGCTCGTACGCGGCCCGCTGGCCGGCGGTGGAGGCCTGGAAGCAGTGGCCCACCGGCACCTGCTCGACCAGCCCGTAGTCCACGCCCGCGTCCGCGAGCGCCGCGGACCCGGCCTCCTTCACCATGTCCCAGTACTGCCAGTCCCTCGACTCCGGCTTCTCGAACTTCGTCATGCCGACGCCCACGATGTACGACTTCATGTCCCTGCTGTCCCTTCAGTCCCTGGGGAGGCCGAGAATCCGCTCGGCGACGACGTTCAGCTGGACCTGCGTGGTGCCCCCGGCGATGGTCAGGCAGCGGGACATGAGCATCCCGTGCACCGCCCGCTCCCCCGCCCCCTCCCGCACCGCTCCCGCCGGCCCGAGCAGTTCGAGCACGAGCTCGGCGGTCCGCTGCTGGTGCGGGGTCTGGACGAGTTTGCGCACCGAGGCGCCCGCGCCCGGCTCCAGCCCCGACACCTGCTGGAGGGTGGTCCGCATCCCGATGCAGGCCAGTGCGTGCGCCTCGGCCGCCAGGGCGCCGATCCGTGCGCGGTAGGCGCCGTCCAGCGTCTCGGCGCGGGCGATCAGCGCCTCCAGGCCGGTGTCGAAGGCCATCTGGTCGGCCATGTGGACCCGCTCGTTGCCGAGGGTGTTGCGGGCCACCGTCCAGCCGCCGTCCACCGCGCCGACCAGCGAGTCGGCCGGCAGCAGCACGTCATCGAAGTACACCTCGTTGAAGAGGGCCTCCCCCGTGAGCTCCTTGAGCGGCCGGACGTCGATGCCGGGGGTGTTCTTCATGTCGACGAGGAAGTAGCCGAGGCCCTTGTGCTTGGGCGCGGCCGGGTCGGTCCGGGCGAGCAGGATGCCGAAGTCGGCGCTGTGCGCGGAGCTGGTCCACACCTTCTGTCCGTTCACCCTCCAGCCGCCGTCCCCGGTCCGCTCCGCCCTGGTCCGCAGCGAGGCCAGGTCGGAGCCGGCGCCCGGCTCGGAGAAGAGCTGGCACCAGGTGGTGTCCCCGCGCAGCGTCGGCAGCAGGTGCGCCCCGATCTGCTCCGGGGTCCCGTAGGCGAGCAGCGAGGGAACCACCCAGGTGGCGATGCCCAGGTCGGCGAGCCTGACTCCCGCCGCCCGGAGCTCCTGCTGGACGACGAGCTGTTCGACGGGCCCGGCGCCGAGACCGTAGGGGGGCGGCAGGTACGGGGCCGCGTAGCCGGTCGGCGCGAGGATGCGCCGGGCGGCCGCCGGGTCGAGGCCCCGCGCGTCCCCGAGGGCGGTCCGGGCCTTCGCCCGGTACGCCTCGGCCTCCGGCGGGAGCTCCAGGCGCAGCTCCCGCCGGGCGCCGGCCGCGGCGAGCCGGACGGCCCGCATCCGGTGCCCGTCGCCGGGGCCGAGGAGCTGGCGGGCGACGAGCGCCCGGCGCAGGAAGACGTGGGCGTCATGCTCCCAGGTGAAGCCGATGCCGCCGAGGACCTGGATGCAGTCCTTGGCGCAGGAGTACGCGGCGTCCAGGGCGGTCCCGGCGGCCAGGGCGGCGGCCAGCGACCGCACGTCGGCGCTCTCGTCCACCGCCCGCGCGGCGTCCCAGGCGAGTGCGCGCGCCTGCTCCAGGCGCACCAGCATGTCGGCGCACAGGTGTTTGACGCCCTGGAACTGCCCGATGGGACGGCCGAACTGCTCACGCACCTTGGCGTGTTCGGCGGCGGTGTGCACGGCCCAGGCGGCGGTACCGCACGCGTCGGCGGCGAAGAGCGTGCAGGCCAGGTCCCGGACCGAGGCCGCGTCCAGTTCCAGCAGCCGTCCGGCGGGCACCACGGCCCCGCGGGCCCGCACCTCGGCGGTGGGCCGGGTGGGGTCGGCGCCCTCATGCGTACGGATGTCCAGTGCGGGCGCGTCCACGGCGAACCAGCGGGTCCCGTGGGCCGCTTCGGCCGCGAGCAGGACGAGGTCGGCCTCTCCGGCGCCCAGCACCGGGGGCGCGTCCCCGTCCAGCAGGTGGCCGCCGCCCTCGACGGCGACGGCGGTCAGGCTGCCGGGCCCGAGCGCGACGGCCCCCACCCGTCCGGCGAGCGGCTCGGCCCCGGCCCGGTTCAGCAGGACGGAGGCGAGCGCACTCGGCAGGAACGCCCCGGGCAGCGCACCGCGCGCGGCCTCCTCCACGACGACAGCGAGGTCGAGCAGGGTGCCGCCCTCCAGGTGCGGCTCCAGCAGCCGCTGCGCGGCCATGGCGTCCCAGTAGGCGGGCCGCACCCCGGTCCGCGGCGGCGAGTCCAGCAGCTTGCGCACCTCTTCGGGCGGCACCACCCGCGCCACCCAGCCGCGCACCGCCTCGGCCAACTCCCGCTGCTCTTGCGTGATTCCGATGCCCATGCGCGGCAGACTAGAACACGTTCCATTCTGACGGAAGGTCAGACGGCCGCCGTGTTCCGGTCACACGCGTGCGACCCGATCACCCTGCGGGTGCCGCGGTGTCACCACCGCCATTGGAAGCCGACGACCGCCTGCTCCAGGGAGGGGAAGAACTGGTGCAGCTCCCCTTCGGGTGAGACATCGATGCCGATCGCACGGACCGGTTCGGACCCGCTGTAGGCGTCCCACACGCACCACCAGGCCGTCCTGGGCCGGACGGCTTCGAACACCACCCGCATGTCGACATTGTCGATGCGTTTGCGCGCCGCCCGCCGGACGTGGACGCAAGGCTCCGATGCCGGCCGGTGGAGCGTCGTGTACTGCAACGACGAGTGCTCACCCGCTGCAAGGCGCCGGTCCAGCCGGAATTCCACCCCGACGTACCCCGGGCTGCTGGGGCGGAATCCGACGAAGGTCCCGCCGACCACCGATTCGACGCCGGTCACCGTGTCGCGGGGACTGTAGGCAAAGGCTTCGAGGCCGTCGTTGACGGCGGCGATGACGTGACTGGTCTCTATCCGCCGCAAGGCGCGGTCGGCCGACACGTAGTAGCGCGAGAACAGGGCCGTCGTGCGGTGACCCTGCGGTCGGACCAGGGCAACCGGCGCGCTGCGCAAGGTGAAGGACACACCGTTCCCGCCCAGGTCGACGGCGCTGCGGCCGGAGAAGGCATCCCAGACCTCTGCGACGTCCTCGGCCGCGAAATCGAACGATTCGGCGATCCAGGTGATGGTCTCGTAAGTGAGCTGCCGCCCGAGCAGCGCCTGCCGCACGCGGTCGCGCAGCTTCCTGGGCAGGGCGTGGTCGGTGTCGGCGCGCAGACCGCTTTCCCACAGGTACAGGGCGACGACCTGGGCGATCCCGGAGTAGCTGAGGTCATCCCCTCGCCGGCGCTGTGTATGGGCCAGCCAGCGCGCCCGGTACGCGCGACGCCCGGCCAGCAGAACGCGTAATCGCTTTCCGGCCTCGGCGACCCGCTCCGACTCCGGGTCGTGCGGACGCCCACTGCCGCGACCCACGTCCATTGCGTCACCCTATAGTCCTGCCACGCTCCCTTCGCAGCCTTCCAGGAGACTCGATGACGACCGAGCCGGAGCCGTACCACCCCAGGAACGTCTACGGCCACGAACAGGGCGGCAAAGAGGCTCTGCCCGGGAGGTACGGGGGCTGGGAGGACATCGCGGTGTCCGGAGAGGACGGGCTCGAGATCAGCGCTGAACTGCGGAAAGCGGGCAGCTACCTCTCGCCTTTCCGTATGGATCACATCGCGGAGCTTCATTCGGACCGGGCTGCGGCGAGGCAGCTCGGCAAAAGCCTGTTTCCCGAGGACTGGGCCGACGAGAAGATCTTCGTGGCCGCTCAGGCAGTGGCCGCCGACCCCTCTTCGCGGTGGAGCCGCGGGGACGACGACTACAGCGGCGAGCCCGGGACGCTGTTCAACCCATGGCATCGCCTCCCGGACGTGGAGTGGGCCATCCCGGCCCGTTTCCGCGTCGACGGCCACCACCAAGGGCTGGCGATCCGCGTGATCGTGGAGCCCTACGGAGAGGGCATCGTCTCCGCCTACCCGCTGCCGCTGTGATCGGAAGCCATCGCCATAGCAGCGCCACAGCCCTCCTACGGTGAGGTTTCCGGCACGCGGCTCGAGCCCGCTGCCAGAACGAAAGGGTGAGGCATGACAGTTCTGCTGAAGCGCATGAGCGTAGCCACCGCCGCCTTCTTCCTGATGATCGGCGCCATGCTCACGATCGCACCGGCCGCACACGCGGTCGGCTATCCGACGATGACCGTCCAGGCCGGCTCCGCGGCCCGCTCAGCGCCCTACGCGGAGTCGTGGTCCTTCATCGGCTGGGTGACGTCGGACGGCTGGCGCAACCCGAACGGGCAGGCGTCCTGGGTCTCCTGCTACAAGGACGCGGGATGGGCGACCGGGAACTACTCCAGCAACCGGTGGTTCAAGGCCTACGTCAACTACTCCGGCGGGTCCGCCCCGGTCTGGGCCTACGTGCACTCGTCGTTCGTGACCAACCAGTCCTCGGTGCCGGCCTGCTGAGAACTGCCGGCCCTGGCCCGGTGGGAAACGGCCAGGGCCGGCAGCACGTCCGCCCCGCCCCCCCCCCGGCGGGGGCGGGCCCGGAGAAAGGCGTGCCCACAACAAAGCCAACGCCCAGGGGGCGCCCGGGGATGCGGGGCCCCCCCGGCCCCTTGGGTGCCCCCCCGCCCTACCGCCCGGGCGG